>DTZQ01000252.1 GCA_012961305.1 Armatimonadota bacterium
GGTATAATGCTCAACGGGTCTAAGGGAGTTGGCCGGACGGCATGTTCTTTGGTACAATAAGGTTGCGGGAGGATATTTATGGCCAGGCCTTTTGTTGAAGTAGAAATAGGAGGTAAGAAGTTAAACGCAGTTCTGGATACAGGCTCTCGCAGGTCGTACATTAGAGCCGAGCATGTGAAGGGGTTTCCTCCGGCCCGGGTTCAACCATTTCAAGTGAAACTGGGCGGAGAAACCCTAAATTTAACCGAGGGAAAGTTTGTTTCTGGCATGGTCAAGGATAGCAACGGAAGGGCGTATTTTTTCAGCCACGTTCTCTTTCCGGTTAGAGATTTAGGAGAAGAAAACGGAGAGAGAATTGATTTGATTTTCGGGGCGGTTATCCTCGAAGATTGGGGGACGGTTATTGATGAAAGCCTTACTCCCCCTCAAATTGATTACCGCATCTTGAGAAAGGGAGAACTTGTAGAACTTTAACTGGGCTCCGGTAAGCCCCCACGCGAACGTAGGGGCCGAGTGGAAGACCTGCCCCAGATGGAAATCTGGGGCTACGGTCGCCAAGTGGGTTTGAAACCGACTTAACCAACTTCCGTTGGTTTGGTAAAGGTAGTCCAGAGTTTGAACTCTGAGCGAGAAGGTTGGATTCCCTTTCCCCAAACGAACTTAAGCCCGGCGGTGTTAAAGTTAACCTTGTCGGGTTAAACGCCCTGATTTCTGAATGCCCGCGTGCTTCAAGCACCCTTTCCCTGCTTAGCCTGAGGCAGGGGCCCGATGGCTGAGAACGAGGCTAAAACCCCTGAGTCCAAAGGATTCCCCCCTCCGTTTGACCAGTCATTCCCCTTGTGGTATACTCCTCGTGGTGCCTCGAATGGAACCAGGTCGTATTCGCGTTTATGAATCGCGGCCAGAAGGGGAAATCGGGAGGCAGGAAGTGCAGGACGCGTCATTGAGCATACGGGTCTTCCTGGGCCCCAGAATGAAAACCTGGAGCCTGATGGGCCTGTGGGCGGTGTTCGCCGCCGGGCCGCTGCTGGCCAGTGAATGGCGGTTCTGTCCGAGCGACAATTTGCATTTCGCCCGCCCAGAAGCGGACGATTCGGGATGGGAAAGGGTGGCCGTAGGACACCGCTGGCGGATGGGCCAAACCTGGGCCTGGCTGCGAACGAAGGTGAAAATCCCGCCGAAAATCAATGGACACCCTACGGCCGGCGAGCCGATGGGACTGCTAATTTCGGCTGGCGAGGGCGGCGAAATCTATGTGGACGGGGAACTGCAGGCCCGCTACGACAATGACCATCCTGGCTTGGCCTTGCTCGCCGAACGAGCGGTGCCGGGCCAAGAGGTGACCGTTGCCGTGCGGGTGTTCGGACCGGTAAGCGGCGAGGGGGAAGTGAGGTTTAATCAGGCCGACCTCGTTCGGTTAGACCGACGGCGGGTGCAGGAACCGCTGCTTTTGCGGGTGGATGTCGCTCAAGGCCTGGGCCCCTTGCCGCGTCCCTGGGCCGGTATTTCCCAGGGCGGCACCATGGCCGACTACCAGCCAGCAACGGCCGCCAAACTGCGCGCCCTGCGTCCCCGCTGGTTCCGCATGGACAACGTACTCACCTTCGCCCTGCGGCAGGACGAAAGGGGCAACCTCGTTTACGACTGGACGGATTTCGACCGCCGGGTGGATTTCATTTTCGCTACCGGCGCCGAACCCGTACTGTGCCTCTCCTACATGCCCATCCCGCTGGACGCCGTGCCCGACCCGGACCGACATAGTGCCCCCAAGGACTACGCGGCCTGGGAGGAACTCTGCTACCGAGCGGCCCGGCGCTGCCGGGAGCGGGGAAGGCGGGTGAAGTACTGGGAGGTTTGGAACGAGGCCAATGCCGGTTGGCTCAAGCCAGGGCCGGGCGAAGGGCATCTGGAGGCTTATTTGAAACTCTACGAGGCTTCGGCCCGAGGGGTGAAGCGAGCCGACCCTGAGGCCTGGATAGGCGGGCCGGGCAATGCCTCCGGCCCTTGGGAGCGCAGCCCGGAGCGGGCCTACTGTGTCAAGGGCGAAACCTTTATGCGGGGACTGATTCGCCACTGCGCAGAGACGGGCACTCCCTTGGATTTCATCACCTGGCACGAGTATTTCCACCCGCCGGAGGTGTTCCGGGACGAAATGGAACAGACGCGGGAGTACCTGGCCGAGTATCCGAAGGTGCAGGCGCAGGTGAAGGAGTTCCTGGTGACGGAGTGGAACTTCGCCTGGTGGCACGATTGGGCCCAGGACCATGAGTTGGGCGCGGCCTGGGCAGCGAACTGCGTCCTCCGGGCGGCGATTCCCGCCGGGATTGACGGACTGTGTTTCTTCTACGCCAAGGACGGCGACCGCAATTTCCGGGGCAGTTGGGGAATGCTCCTTGGCGACAACCGGCCCAAACCGGCCTACAACGCCCAGCGGCTGTTTGCGTTGTTGGCCCCGGAGCGCGTTGCCTTGGAAGGTCAGGACGGCGAGGTGACTGGTTTGGCCTCCACCGACCCCGCCACGGGACGCACCACTGTTCTCCTGCTCAACTACCGAGACCGCTATCCGGTCCGCCGAAAGGTGCGCCTGACGGTGCAAAACCTACCGCCAACCCTCCGGGGTGGGCAGATGCGGCGTTACTTGGTGGATGCTACCCACAGCAATGTGTTCTCTGACTGGAACCGGGCGGAACTGGAGGTAGTGGAAACGAAGGCTCTTCCGGCGGCGGAGGAAGTGACCTGGGAAATCGCCCTGAGGCCCAATGCCCTGACCCTGTGGGAACTTGAAGGGTAAGGGGCTACGACCGGTTTTCCGGTGCGTAACCTATGACGATTTTTGTGGCGTTCTCAAAGGAGGGAACATGAAAAACCTCATCAGTTGCAATTTGGCAAGTTATGGGAAGTACCGCGAAACGGCCTGGGAACACTTGCCCAAGTTGGGCATTACTCACGTAGAATTGCCCCTGCCAGCGCCGGAGGAGGTAATCGCGGTGCAGGCCAAGTTGGCGCAGTATGGCTTGGCCTGCGCGACCCTGCAGGCTCCCTGTCCTCTCGGCGAGGAGGAGGTTGTAGAGAAATTTGAGACTGCCCTGGACATCGCCACCCAGATGGGGGTAAAGGTCATTTTCGTCAGCGTTAAGGCGGGGGAAACGCCGAGGGAAATCGTTTTCGAACGCCTGCGGCGAATCGGCGACCGGGCTGCCCCGCGGGGGATTAGATTGGCTCTGGAGACCCACCCGGACCTCTGTCACAACGGGGAAGTGGCAGCGGAGACCATGCGCGGCGTGGACCACCCCAACGTGGGCCTTAACTTCGACACGGCGAACATCTACTTTTACAACCAAGGTATGGATGCGGTGACCGAATTGAAGAAAATCCTGCCCCACGTGGTTTCGGTGCATTTGAAAGACACCAATGGAGGCTATCGCACTTGGTATTTCCCCACCTTGGGCGAGGGAGTAGTGGACTTCCCCGAAATTTTTCGGCTGCTCAATGGGCAGGGCTTCTACGGGCCGTTTACGTTGGAACTGGAGGGCATCGGGGGAGAAAAATTGACCTTGGAACAGCAGCAGGCTCGGGTAGCCCAATCGGTGGAATATCTACGGCAGATTGGCGTGTAGAGGGAAATCGGGCAACGGGAAAAAGGACTGAATCGTGGGTACTAACCCCATCCTGGCCCTCCCTGCCTGCAGGACCCCCCTTCGCTTCCCTCCGCACGCGGGGAAAGGAGGGGGGAGGGGTCAGCACTCGGTACTGGTGAAGATTGCCCAATTGCCAATATACTTCTGCACGTCTGTCCCGTTTACGGGACTGAGGTTTCAAAGCGAGCCAGGGTAAAGGGGGCGAGCAGGCGGGGGGTTACGCCGGTTTCCACCAAGTCGGCGATGAGTTCCGCTGTCGCCGGGGTGAGTAAAATTCCATGCGGGCCGTGTCCACAGGCTAATATCCATCCCTCCAAATCCGTTCGGCCCAGAACAGGCCAGCCATCGGGAGTGCTCGGCTGCAGGCCTGACCAAGTGCTGTACAGCGGCAGGTCGGCCAGTCCTGGTGCTGCCTCTAAAGCCCCGTGCAGCAGTTGATGCACCCCGCCGGCAGTGACAGCCTTGTCGTAACCGCGTTCTTCGCAGGTAGGCCCCACCAGCAGCCGCCCATCCTGCCGGGGAACCAAACCGATTTGCGAAGTGCGCAGGACATGTTGTACCAGTGGTTCTGGGGGCATACTCAGGGAGACCATCTGGCCGTGTAGGGGACGAATGGGTGGACACAAGCGGGAAGGCACACCCCCAATTAACCGGGCCCAACTCCCCGCGGCGTTGATGACCGTTCCGGCCACCAGGGTCTCAGTTCGAGCCTCTACTCCCAATACTCGTTCGCCGTTGGCACGCACTCGGGTCGCCGCCAAGCCTACGCGCAGGCGTACTCCGGCCCGCATGGCTGCTGCGGCCAGGGCCAGGGCCAGTATGCGGTTGTCCACCTGATA
>DTZQ01000253.1 GCA_012961305.1 Armatimonadota bacterium
GCATAGATGCCACCCTCGCGATTGGGACCGCCCCAGGTCACCCGTCCCCGCCAACCGTAGGCGATGCCTGTGGGACAACCGAAAATCTGCACGTTCTTGATGTAGGGCTGCAGCAGTCCCATCCACCAAACACGCCCTGACTGTCCCTGAAACCAGGATTGCGTCCACATAGGTACGAACTTCTCATCGTAATCATTGGAATACATGGACGCCGCCAGACCAATCTGTTTCAAGTTAGATTGGCAACTCGCCGTACGTGCTTTCTCGCGGGCTTGGGCAAACACCGGGAAGAGGATGGCTGCTAAAATCGCGATAATCGCGATGACCACCAGCAACTCAATTAGGGTGAAACCATAGCGCTTTACCATGACCGTAAAACCTCCTTTCGGTTTGTTTGGTGTACCGTCCACTTGTCAAATAATTATACCAAAATTATCCATTTTTGTCAATAACTTGTGGAAATTTTTGGAGGGGGAAAATTACTCAGCCCTCACCCCCACCCTGCAGGAGAGGGGGTGCAGGCTTGGGTAAGCACCATTTCCTCCCCTTTCCCAAGGGAGCGGCCCGGTCAATGAGTTGACAAAACGGTCCTGCTACCGTACAATGTAACCTCAGACCAACTGCCAAAGGAGGAAGACCCGTGCGTTGCCAACCTGGACTTTGGCTGGGACTAATCCTGCTTTGCACCGCCGAGTGCGCAGCCGGCATGCGCGCTGATTTATCCCTCAACGGCGAATGGGAGTTCCAAAAGGTCGCTGACCTGACCTATCCGCCCCCGGGGCGCTGGCAGCCGATTACGGTGCCCGGTTACCTGTCCGGGGTGAACTACGAACGTGCTTGGTTCCGGCGCCGGGTGGAAGTGCCGGCCGCCTGGCGTGGACGGCGGGTGCAGGTCCACTTCGGCGGGGTAAAGTGGAACAGCACCGTCTATTGGAACGGCCAAAAGGTCGGCGGCCACTTCGGCGGTTACGAACCCTTCACGGTGGAGGTAACTGACCGCGTCCGCTTCGGCGAACCGAACGAACTGCTGGTGGGCCTGCACGACTGGACCGGCGTTTTCATTGACCGCGAAACTGACCTCAGCCGTCTGGGCGGCAGCGATGCCCGCTACCTACCCCAAGACAAAATCCTGGCTCCTGTCGGCGGTCTCATCTCCCTCTACGGCATTTGGGACGATGTGACCCTGCGGGCCCTGCCTCTGGTCTATTTCCGAGACCTCTTCATTCGCCCCTCGGTGCGGCAGCGGCGAGTGGAAGTGGAGGTGACGGTGGTCAACACCAGCGACCATCCTTTCACCGGCACGCTGCAGGGTCGTCTTTTCCCTTACGATGGCTCCCCACGTGACAAGCATGGCCAGTGGCCCGCGCCGGGCCAACCGGTGGCAACCTTTCCCCCGCTGAGGGTGAAATTAGCCCCCGGTCAGGAACGAGCGTTCACGCTGCGCCTGAGCGACCCGCCGCTGCAACTCTGGTGGCCCCACGACCCGCGCCTGTACGTTTTGGAACTGCGCTTCAATACGCCGGACACCGATGTGCTTCGGGAGCGGATGGGCTGGCGGGAATTCTGGATTGAGGGCGGGGATTTCTACCTCAACGGTGCGAAAGTTCACCTTCTGGCTACCTCTTGGTGGCCGCCGCACCAGCCCGTATCCCGAGAGTACATCCGGGAGCGGCTGGGGGGCATAAAGGCTATGAACGCCTTTGCCTTCCGCACCCACACTCAGCCCTGGCGCCGCCTATGGTACGAGGTCGCGGACGAGGTGGGCCTGCTGATGGTTCCCGAGGGGGCCATCTGGAACGACGATGGGGCCTACCGCATTTACGACCCCCGCTTCTGGGACAACTACGCCGCCCACCTGCGGGGCATGGTGAACAACCTCAAAAACCACCCTTCCGTCGTGATGTGGAGCCTGGAAAACGAGTTCTACGGTGGCCGCCTCAACGACGATTCGCCCGCGGAGGCGGACTTGGCCCGCATGGGCGAAATCGTGAAACAGGCCGACCCCACTCGGCCCATCACTTACGAGTCCGACGGCGACCCCGGCGGCGTGGCGGAGGTGATTGGCCTGCACTATCCCAACGAATATCCCCAATATACCTGTTGGCCCAATGCCGCCTACTGGATGGACGAGCCACGTCTGATTCACGGCGGAGGGGGGATGTTCTGGGACCGCCAGCCATTCTATTGGGACCGTAAAAAGCCGCTCTACATCGGGGAGTTCCTGTGGATACCCTCCCCAGACCCCTCCTGGCACACCGTTTTCTTTGGGGATGAGGCCTACCTGGATTACCACCGCTACCGCCTTCTGGCCAAGGCCGAGGCCTGGCGAATGCAAATCCTGGCCTATCGGCACTACGAGGTCAGTGGCATTTCCCCCTGGACGGTGGTGGAAGGCGGGCCGCTGGACGAGCGCAACCCGCTCTGGGCTGCCCAACGGGACCTGTACCGGCCCTTGGCCGCTTTCGTGCGCGAGTACGACCGCCACTTCTTCGGGAGCGAAACGGTCACTCGCACCCTGGAACTGTTCAACGAGACTATGGCGGAGGCGGAAGTGCGCTTGTGGGCCGAAATTGCCTGCGGAGAGCAACCCCCTGCCGTAGTCGCCGACCAGCCGTTGACCCTGCCCCCCGGAGCCCGTGCGGAACGCACTTTACGGTTCACCGTACCGCCGGTCACCGCCCGCACCCCCCTGAGCCTGAGGGTACGCCTGCAGCGGGAGGGAGAAGTCCTTTTCGCGGAAACTTACCAATATGCTGCCTTCCCCCGTCCCTCCCTGCCGCCGGTGAGTGTTTACCTCTACGACCCGCGCGGCTTGACTCGGGAAATACTGACCGCGCACGGGGTCACCGTTAGGCCCGTGACTTCCCTGGCCGATTTGCCGGCGGAGGGAGCGTTGGTAATAGGGGCCCAGGCGCTCAAGGCCGAAAAGGCCAGCGGCCCTCCGGTCATTGGAGCGCCTCCTCCCTTGTGGCAGGCCCTGTACGATTTTCTCCGGCGGGGGGGAAGGGTGCTGGTGCTGGAGCAGGAAGCCTACCCGGAGAACCTGTTCCCCACCAGTTTGGCGGCCCACAGTTCGACCATGACCTTTATCCAAATGCCGCGCCATCCCGTGCTGGCCGGGGTGGGGAAGGAAGACCTTAAGTTCTGGCGGGGTGACCATTTGGTTACCGACCGGGAGCCGCGGCGCCCGGTGCGGGGCGGGTTTCGGGCCCTGGTGGTGTCGGGCAGCGCCGCCGGACTGGCCCACGCGCCGCTGCTGGAGTTTCCCCGCGGGCGGGGAACCCTGCTCCTGTGCCAGTTGAAACTCATCAGCAAGTTCCACTCTGAGCCCCTGGCCGGAGTGCTACTCAGCAACGCTCTGCGCTATCTGACGGAGTATCGTACTCCCGCTGGCCACACCGCCGTAGCCGCGGAATCCCCGGAACTGTTGACCTTCCTGCGGCTATTGGGTTTGGTTTTCACCGACCTGTCTGGAGGTCTGGCTGAGGCCGATTGGGACGACCTGCGGGTACTGTTGTATCAGGGTTCAGCCGGGCCGCTGTTGGCGGTACAGGACGAACTTCGAGCCTTCGTCGAGGGAGGCGGTGTGCTCTGGCTGCACGGCCTGAGGCCGGAGGAGTTCGCCCGGCTGTCCCCCTTAGTGGGCAACCGTCTAACCCTCCAGCCCTATACCGGCCCTGCTCTGCGCAATGCTGCGGCCCCCGACCCGCTGCGGGAGGCCTTTACCAACGAGGACCTCTATTGGCTGGGCAAACACGTTGGGGTTGGCTGGGCTACCACTCCCCTGGCTACCAACGTGGCCCGGGCCATCTTTGCCAAATCCCTGCCGAAAGCCGGCCGGCGTGCCTTTGAGGCCGAGGATATGACCCTGCAGGGGACTATTGTGCACCCCGTTGAGGGGGGCATTGGCTTTTTCTCCACCGGCACCGCCTCCCTGGAGGTGGACTTTCCGGCGGACGGAGTGTACATTTTCGGCCTGGTGGCTCGCGGCACGCCTTTGGACGGCGTCTGGCCCCTAAGTGACTTGCGCGTGGACGGCCAGCGGTTGGGCACTTTCTCTGTGGCCAGCGACGAATGGCGCACTTACACGGTGTTTGGGCCGGTGACCCAGGGGCGGCATCAGGTGAGCATCTCTTTCACCAACGACGCCTACCGCCCACCCGAGGGAGACCGGAATATGTTCGTGGACCGGCTCTTGGTGGCGCGCGACCGGGCGGCAGAGGAGGTGGTGTTCTTGACCAACCCACCCGCGCTGGCCAAACTGCCTCGGGGACGGGGGTTCATTTTGATAGACGAAATCAACTGGGACACGGAGCGGGCCAATGGGGTGAAGGCGGCTCGCTTCGTGGGCGGCCTGCTGACCGCTTTGGGGGCCACCTTTACGGAGCGATGGAGGGTGACTTGGGAGGCAGAGGAGATGACCATTGACCCCACCCGCATTCACTCCGGCCGGCGGGACGGCTACATCGTTTTAGCCGACGGCGGCTATGTGGAAACGTCCCTTCGGGTGGTCCGCGCCGGAGATTACACTTTGGAACTGGTGGCTCGCGGAACGGAGGTGGACGATGAATATCCCCTGGTAGAGGTGACGGTGGACGGGAAAGCAATGGCCTTGGTGGACGTTCGCAGTGACTCTTGGCATCCCTTCCCGGTGAAAATACACCTGACGACTGGCCGGCACATGCTTCGTCTGACCTTCACCAATGACCTCTACCGTCCGCCCGAAGACCGAAACTTCTACTTGGACAAGGTAGAAGTGTATAAGCCCTCCTGGTAGGGCAGACCTGCCCAAGATTGAAATCCTGGGCCGCGGTTACCCAGTCGGTTGAAACCGAGGGAACCAACTTCCGTTGGTTTGGTAAAGGTAGCCCAGAGTTTGA
>DTZQ01000254.1 GCA_012961305.1 Armatimonadota bacterium
GGGGAGCACGGGATAGAGTTGCTGACGCTGGTAAGGTTTGAGGAGTACGAGGTGCCGGATAGGGAGCCGGAGGAGGGGGGGAACACGGGGAATGAGGATTACCTTTTGAGATGAGGCATTGCCGCCGTAAAGGTAGCCCATAGGGGCGGGTAAAATTCCCCAACCTTTGAGTTAAGGGACGGGGGACCGGAGACCGAAGACCGGCAAGAAAACCCCTGTCTCCCGTCTCCGGTCCCCGGTCCGGCGAAGCCGAGCACGCCGCCACGGCAGGAAGTTACGCAGTGGGAACTGCGTAAGTCCTAAAGCGATAAACTTACAACTGGCCGAACGCTGACCTTTTAAGAGGAGAACATTATGTCCCGGAAAATGTTGGTACGAAGCGTATGGGGTTTGTTGGGGCTGCTGCTTGGCCTACTGGCCAGTCCCATAGGGGCCCAGCAGGGTAAGTTGTGTCTGACCCAGTTGGCCATCTTGATGGATGGCTCCAGCAGCATTTCGTACAGCGACTTTCAATTGGAAAAGGAGGGCCTTGCTCGGGCTATCGAAGACCCCGCAGTGGTTCCCCACGGCGGAGTGGTGGAATTAACGGTCATCCAGTTCGGCAGTACCACGGCGCGGGTGGAGATTGCCCCCACGGTCATTGACAGCGATGCGGAGGCTGCTTCTATCGCTACCACCATTCGCTCGGTCGTCCAGATGGGAGGACTAACCCCCATGGCTGCGGCCATTCGGCTGGCCACCGACCAAATCACCCGCTCCCCCTATTTTCCCCTTTCTGATTTGCAACTCATAATCGTGGCCACCGATGGGATGCCCACCTGGCCCTCTCCTGACCCAGAGGCGGAAGCCCTTAAGGCCCGGGATGAGGCAGTGCAAGCCGGGATTGACGAACTGGATGCCATAGCCATCGGCTACTTCGTAGACCCCTCCTACTTGGCCTCCTTGGTTTATCCTCAGCCGGGGGTGATTATCCCACCAGGTTCTTACGAGCCGGGCTTCGTGCGGATAGCGACCGATTTCGCCGACTTCGTAGATGCCCTGCGGGACAGTTTGACTAATGCCCTGGGTCGCATCCCCGTTATTACGGACTTCAAAATTAACGATGGAGCGACTTCCACTAATTCGCGGGACGTGGTGCTTACCCTAACGGCCGAGCGCATCGACCAAACTACGGAAATGCGTTTCAGCAACACCGGCGAGTTTGCCGAAGATGGCAGCGATTATGTACCTTTTACCGATACGGTGAATTGGACCTTAGAGCCGGGTGAGGGATGGAAGACAGTTTATGCCCAGTTGCGCAATGAGGGCAGGTGTCCCTCCAGCGTTGCCTCCGCGCGTATCTTCTTGGACGTTCCTCCGACCCTGCTGCGGGCGGAGGGCATTGATGATACCCATGTACGCCTGTACTTCGACCAGGCCCTGGACCCGACCACGGCCACGGTGGCGGATAATTACACCCTCGACCCTCAGGTCACCGTAAGCCAGGCGGTCCTCACAGACAACAACCGAATAGTCATCCTGACCACCCAGAACATTCTCAACCTTGGCCAGACCTACACGGTGACCGTGCAGAACGTAGCCGACCCAGGGGGACAGGCTATCCTCACCCAACCTCCCAGTCCCGATGAACCTGCACCCAATCAGGCCCAGTTCTTTGCCAAGTGGATAGCGCCGAAGGCCGCCTGGCCACAATTGGTAAGCGGTTTGGCCTTCGCCCCGGTTACCTTGGCCGAAGTGGACGGAAATCCGGGGTTGGAAGTTATCGCCGCGAGTTTGGATGGGGTGGTGTTCGTCTGGCATATATTGCGTGACCCTACGGGGTTCATTGATGCTCGTCAGGTGGTCGGTTGGCCGCGCCGGGCGGGCACCGGTTTGCAATCTTCGCCGGCGGTGGGGGACGTGGACAATGACGGCCGGGCAGAAATCGTAGTGGCCTCTAATGACCTGCGGGTCTACGCTTGGAACCATGATGGGTCAGACCTTGCCGGATGGGAAGGGGGCAAACCCATTGATGCCCCTACGGGGGCTTCTCCCACTTTGGCCGACGTGGACGGTGACGGCGTCTTAGAAATCATTGTAGGCACGCGCAGCGGTCGCCTTTACGTCTGGGATGGTGATGGGCAGTTAGTTCAGGCCGTTTGGGAAGTGGACAGCGGTCCTCACTTGGGCACCCGTTGGCCTCTGACCCTCGGGGGTGCAATTTCCTCCGCCTGTGCGGCCGGCGATTTGGATGGGGATGGGGTAGATGAAATCGTGGTAGCAGCCGACGATGGCCGAGTATATGCCTTCAACGGGGATGGTACTCCCCTGGTTGGCTGGGAAGGCGGCTTGCCCACGGAAAGCGGGGTGCCCTTCGAGTTCTCCTCGCCGATTATTGCCAACCTCGACGCCGATGGCACCTTAGAGGTGGCCATCGGAGCCCGGGATGGACGAATATATGCCTGGAACCACGATGGCTCACGAGTGGTTTCCTTTGGCCAAAACGGGGTGTTAACTACGGGAGTCAATGCTCACTCCTCTTTGGCCGTAGGGGATGTGGACAACGATGGACAGATGGAAATCGTAGTGGGCACGGACACTACCTATACGCTGGCCTTTGAACTCACGGGGGTGCCGGTGCCTCAGTATCCAAAGGAAGTGGGCGGTTCTCAATTGCGTGGGGCCCCGCTTATTGCTGACCTGGGTTGGGAACCGGGGGCGGAGGTCATCGTGGCCACGGCTACTGGACGGATTAAAGCCTGGAACGGTCGCACCCTTAATGAAATCCCCGGCTGGCGTGACCCGAATTTCTTCCCCAACGAAGGACCAGGCGTGTTTGTAGAGGAACCTATACAGGCCGTATTGGCCCTGGGCGACTTGGATGCGGACGGACGGGCGGAACTGGTGGCTGGGGCGGATAAAGTCTATGTCTGGGACATTGGACCAGGCACTTTCGTTCCGGAGCGCACTTATTGGCCTATGTTCGCCCATGACCCGCGGCATACGGGCAATCCATTGGCTCAACCTGCCCCCACGGACGTAAAACCACCTCGCCTCTTCTTTGCCAAATCTATTGACGGCACCCATGCGCAAGTGGTGTTCAACGAGCAGGTCGCTCGGGTGACCGCTGGTGAAGCAGCCAATTACCGTATCCTCAAGACGGCGGATAACACTGAACTCTCCATCAGGGCGGTAAACTTACCCCCAGCCGGGGAATGGGACCAGCGTACGGTGGTCCTTGAAACGGCCAATCAGGAACAGGATGCCGAGTATCGTGTCGAGGCCCGGAACATTCAGGACCTGATAGGCAACCTAACCAGCGTGCCCAGCACTACCAACTTCCGGGGCATTGACACTAAGCCCCCGGTGTTGGTCTCCGCGCGGGCCCTGGACTCCTCGCATGTGGAAGTGGTCTTCGATGAGGCCATGGACCCTATCACCACGGCGGCAACTCGTAACTACACCATTCGCTCTCCCCTCTCCAGTTTGACCGTTATCTCGGCCGAACTGCAGGAGGATGAAAGGACTGTACACCTGACCACTTCGGTGCAAAGCGGCACTGAACGGTACACCCTGACGGTGGAAGGCGTCACGGACAAGGCTGGCAATCCCCTGGTAGGCCGTCAAAGCCGCGAGTTCCAGGGCAAGGAATCCATTCCGCCCCAAGTGGTGCGGGCGGAGGTGGTGGACAGCGAAAACTTCCGCGTAGTTTTCAGCGAATTGGTAACCAGCAAGACGGCCAAGGCCCTGGGCAACTACCGGGTGACCGGCGGGTTGAGCGTGGTTTCGGTGACGCCGGAGGAGGAGCAAACGGCCGACGGGGTTAAGGCCACTTCCCAAGTGGTCGTGCGTACTACACCGCCGCAGACGCCGGGCGTCACTTACACCGTCACCGTGACTGGAGTAACTGACCTGGCAGGTAACGTCATCGTGGGCAATAACACGGCTACTTTCACCGGCATTGACACCATCCCGCCTACGGTCGTGCGGGCGCAGGCCATCGATTCCCGCCACGTCAACGTCCTCTTCAGCGAGCCGGTGCTGCTGGCCACGGCCATCGTCGCCGGGAATTACAGCATTGTCAACGTGGATGACCCGACGCAGACCCTGTTCGTGGAAGGGGCCGTGTTGGGAGGCGATGTAAAGACAGTCACTTTGACCACCGCCCAACAGTCAGGCGAGGTAACCTATCAGGTAACGGTGACCGGCGTGACCGATGTGGCGGGGAATGCGGTTGAGCCAGGGCCCGCAGCACGGGCTACCTTCATGGGCTTCGCGGAGGAAACTACCCCGCCGCGAGTCGAGGAGGCAAAGCAGGTGGCGGAGACCACTATTGAGGTCCGCTTCAATAAAGATTTGGACCAGGCGAGTGCGGAAACCATTACTAACTACGAGTTCACTCCTTCCCTGGAGGTACGGCGGGCAATCCTCCAAACAGACTTGCGTACCGTGCGCTTGTTCACCATTCAAAAGACGGCCGAGAACACCCTCTACACCCTCACCGTGCGCAACGTGCGGGACCGCAGCGGAAATCTGGTTGACCCGGGAGCGAACACCGCTGAGTTCCGTTCCTTCACTGCTCCCCCGGAAGTGCGGCAGGCGGAACGAATTGACAACACTCACGTGCGGGTGACCTTCAACGAGCCGGTAAAGAAGGACAGCGCGGAGGGGCCCAGCAACTACGTGTTCACTCCCCCGTTGGAGGTAAAGACCGCCACTTTATTGGCGGATGAGGTTACCGTCGAACTGGCCACTGCCCCGCAACAGGAAAGCACCACTTACACCGTGCGGGTGCGGTATGTGTTAGACCTGGCCAACAACGAAATCGTTGCGGGGCAAAATGACACGGCGCAGTTCACCGTTCCCGGCGTGCCGCCGGTGTTAACAGGGGCTCAGCGGCTGGATGACACGCGCCTTAATTTGGTGTTCAACGAGCCTCTGGCCGCCGAGAGCGTGACCACTCCGCCCGCTAATTATGAGTTTGCCCGACAATTGGAGGCTGGCGGCTGGGAAACCGTGCCGGAAATGGCCCTGCGGGCTGTCTTGCTGGGCGACCAGCGTACGGTCCAGTTGATTACCAGCGTGCAGGCGGAGGATGCCACTTACCGCGTGACGGTGAGGGGGGTTACCGACGTGGCAGGCAACCTCATTGAGGACGATGGGGTGAGCAACGTGGTGACTTTCACCACCCCCCGCGTCTTGCCGGAGGCGCCCAAGGGGGTCCAAGCCACACCGACGGAGGAATCCATCATCCTCACTTGGGAGCGCAGTTCCGAGGCCGACGTTGCTGGCTATCACCTCTATCGGGCCACCAGCCTGGCGCAGGAGTTCCAGCGGCTGGCTACGGTCGAGGGACGAGCCAATACCCGTTATGAGGACCGGACGGCCCGGCCAGCGGTACGCTACTACTACAAAGTGTCTGCCTACGATGAACATCCGGCTCCCAACGAAGGGACACTGTCAGTGGCGGTGACGGCCATGATTGCCGACACTCTGGCCCCGCGCATCGTCCATGCGCCGCCCGCCGCGGCTGCCTTGGGCGAACCCTTGGAAATTAAGGCTACGGTTACGGACAACGGTGAGGTTGGCCAGGTTCGTCTGTTCTACCGCAGTGAGGTCACCGCCGACTTCGCCTCCCTGGTGATGATACCGGGTGTGGAGGCCCATGCCTATCAGGCCACCATTCCCGGCACGGCAGTCACCGGACGGCAGTTGGAGTACTACTTGGAAGCCCGCGATAAAGCCCAACCCGCTCCCAACGTGACTACCCTGCCGGCCGACCTCAGGGGAGGAGGGTTCCGCCTGCCCTTCTACGCCCTCCTGCGGGGGGCGGTGGAAACTATGGCCGGCCGGCCTCTGGCCAATGTTACCGTCACTCTGCTTCAGGGGACGACGGAAATAGAGAGCACCCAAACGGACACCTGGGGCAACTTCGTGTTCTCCCGCGTAGTACCGGGAGCGTATCAGGTGCGCGCAGCGGCGGCCGGTTACATTCCGCGCACGGTGAGCGTTTCCCTTTCCTCTGGCGAGGAGACCCCCCGGCGCAGCGTGGTGGTTGTTCTGGCGCCGGCGCCTCAGTTCGCGGTTCCGCTGGACTTGATTTCCTTCCCCCTCCTCTTCCCCGAGGCCAATGTGGGAGCCATTCTGGCCGGTGAGCCGTTTTACCTGAGTGCCTACGACGTGGCCAACAACCGTTACTTGACCTATCCTGACTCTCCCCTGTTCGTGGAAAGCGGGCGAGGTTACTGGCTGCGCACAGAAAACACGGCGCCCCAGGTGGTACAGGAGGGAACGCCGCCTCCAGCCGACGAGCCGGTGGTCATCGAACTGCTGCCGGGTTGGAACCTGATTGGCGACCCCTATCCCTTCCCTATCACCCTGGGCCACTTGCGGGTCAAACTGCCCGGACAGTCGAACTCGCAGGCCCTCAGTTTGGAGGCTGCCGCCCAACGGGGTTGGGTGGCCAATTATGCCTGGGACTTCGTGCCGGACAGTGGCCTGGTGCTGGTAGCCGGACTGGACTTAGTCCAGACCTTTCCCAACCTGGGATTGCAGGGCTACTTGCGGCCCTGGGAAGGCTACTGGCTGCGGGCCTTCCGCACGGTGAAACTGCTGTTCGATGCCCAGCCGGCGACGGGAGCGCGGCAGGAGGAACTGACCGTTAAGGCCCGCCATTGGCAACCGGACCAGTGGGCGATTCCGCTGGTGGCCTCGGTGAACGGCCTGGTGGACGCTTTCAACTTCGCCGGTGTGAGTGGCGGCACGCGCGGCGGCTGGCAGTTGGAAAGCCCGCCTCCCATCGCCCCGTTCGTGGACCTGTCCTTCTGCGATGCCCAGGGGCGGCATTATGCGGTAGACCTGCGGCCCCACGCCGGGGCCCAGATGGCCTGGGAGGTGGTGGTCGAAACCGACCAACCCAGCGCGGAAGTAACTCTGACCTGGCCCGATTTGACCACTCTGCCGGCCGGGTATCAGGCCTTCCTGACGGACCTGGAGGCGCAGCGAACTCAATCCCTGCGCACCACCCAGAGGTACACCTATCGCTCCGGTCCAGAGGGAGGGCGGCGCCACTTCCGCCTGACCGTGGGGCGCGGTTCCGCGGGACGGCTGCAAATCACCGGCTTCATGGTCCGGTCGGGAGGCCGGGGCACGGGTGGGGGAACTACTACCCTGACCTTCGTCCTCTCGGCCCCGGCTGCGGTGAGCGCCCGCGTGTACAGCCTGTCCGGGCGGCTGGTGGCTACTTTGGCCAGCCGACGGGTGTTCCCGGCGGGCTTAGGTACGTTGGGCTGGGATGGACGGGACGACACGGGGCGTTTGGTGCCTGCCGGGGGATATGTCTGTGAAATTGTGGCCGTCGCCGAAACCGGCGAAACGGTGCGGGCAGTGCGCACGATGCAACGCTGAGAAGGGAAGAACAGGATGAGAAAACATTGCTGGCTTACCGCAAAGGCGCAGAGGACGCCGAGAGCCTCTAATTTTTCCTGGGCCCTTGGCCTCTCGGCGGTGAAAGGGTGGGGTTGGGCCGTTTTACTGTTGCTGGCGCTGCTGGGACAAAGCGGCTGCGGGGCAGGTACGGAAGCGGCCCTGCGGCTGGAAAACCCCACCCTGAGCCGCACCCAGTTCAACCAGGGCGGGGGACAGGTAGAGGTTACCGTTCAGGTCATCCCCGAGGAGGGGGCCTTGATTACTGAGGTACGGGCCCTTTTCGTCCGCGAAGCAGACGGACAGACCCAGCAGGTCATTATGACCCCGGCCGCAGGAACGGAAAACACCTATGTGGCTTCCTTTGTCTTTCCTCCCAACCCCACGGGACGGCGACAGGGCTATCGGGTGTACATTGAGGCGGTAGATGGACAGGGGTTAGTCCGGCGGCTAAGCGCGGGACGGGTAGTAATTGGCACCGCCGCGGCCCCCCCGACAGTCACTGCCCTGGCCACCCCGACGGAACTCACCCTTACGGGAGGCCGGGTCACCGTTCAAGCCACGGTCATCAGCCCCGACAACGTACCCATTCGTTCCGTAGTGGTATTCCCCTCTGGCCCGGGATTGCCGCCGGGAAACGTTGTCCCCTTGAGCCTGGTGGGGGGGAACACTTACGAAACCTTAGACCCCATACTCTTGCCGCCCAACGGCACCCTGGAGGACCAGGTGTATACGCTTTTGGTGCAGGTTACTGACACCGCAGACCAGCAGGCGACCACTACCCTGACCGTTACCGTACACGGCGCGGGCACCGACCAGCCCCCCGGCCCCCCGCTTTTGTAGGCATGCCCTAAGCATTCAGCAGTCAGCGGTTAATCTGAGTTGCGCGTAACTTCCAGCGGTTGTTAGGGGTTTCTCCGGAGTAAAGCAAATGGGGGTGGAATGGGCCGGCCATGGCGGAATTTAAACTCCGTTCCGAATACGAACCCAAAGGGGACCAACCGAAAGCCATTGCCCAACTCACCGCGGGCCTTCGGCACGGATACCGCCATCAAACCCTGTTGGGGGCCACTGGGACGGGCAAGACCCTGACCATTGCGCACGTAATCTACAACGTTCAGCGCCCTACCCTGGTCATCTCCCACAACAAAACCTTAGCCGCCCAACTGTGTTCCGAGTTCCGCGCCTTTTTCCCCGAAAATGCCGTCGAATACTTCGTCAGTTTCTACGATTACTATCAGCCGGAGGCCTACCTTCCCCAGACGGATACTTACATCGAAAAGGACGCTTCCATCAACGCCGAAATTGACCGCTTGCGGCACGCTGCGACCCAGGCCATCTCCTCCCGGCGGGATGTGATTATCGTGGCCAGCGTCTCCTGTATCTAC
>DTZQ01000255.1 GCA_012961305.1 Armatimonadota bacterium
CTCAGGGCGGCGGCCCCAGCGGCGGACTTAGATATAAATTCCCGTCGCGTCAGACCTTTTTCCTCTGCCATTGTTTTTGCCTCCTAACCGGGAACCCCGTTCCCATTTAGGCGATGAGTTCCTCCTTCTCCGGGTCAAAGCGCATTACTTTCCCCTCGCGATAGGACTGCACCGCCAAGCCAATGGCGACCATGATTTTATAGGCCGTCTGGGCGTTGAGATGAGGCTGTTGGCGGGTAAGTACACATTCGATAAAGTTGCTCATATGGCCGCTGCGCGGCTCCGACTTGACCCGCATTTCTGGGCGGCGGTCCCGGAACGGGCTTTGCGGGCGGACGACTATTCCCGGCCCCTCGAAGTACATTGTCGCTTCTTGGCCTCGGATGAGGTCGGGCAAACCCGCCCGATTGCCCTGAGTGCCCGCCAGGGCAACGGTGTGGCCCGTCGTCGGGTCCTTAGCCCCTTCCTCAGCCGGATAGTCAATTAGGATGTGAAAGGTGTCGGGCACTTCCCGGTCGAAATGGACGTAATTACCGCCCGAGGCCACCACCCGCTTGGGAAACTGCGGCCCCAGCGCAATCTGCAGGTGAGCCAGGGAATGGTAGAGCAGGTCCGTAGCAATGCCCCCGGAATAGTCCCAGAACTTGCGGAAGCGGAAATACCGCTCCGGGTCGAAAGGACGCCAGGGTGCAGGACCTAAGAACCGCTTCCAGTCCAGGTAGTTCGGACCCTTAGGGTCCTCTAAGTCAACCGGCCCGAGGCCGTAGTTCCAATCGCCTCCGGGAACGTTGCGGAAGTAACCGCCCTGACTCCAAATCAACTTCCCCATGGCTCCTTCCCTAATAAGACGATTAGCCTGCCACCAGCGGTCCTCCGAGGCAGACTGGGCTCCACATTGAAAGACCCGCCCCGTGCGAGCCTGTACTTGAGCCACCCGCTTAGCATCCTCCCAATACAGCGTCATCGGCTTCTCACAATACACGTCTTTGCCGGCTTCCATGGCGTCAATGGACATCTGCGCGTGCCAGTGGTCAGGCGTAGCAATGACTACCGCATCAAGGTCCTCCAACTCCAGCATTTCGGTGTACTCATGGAATACCTGGGCGCCGGAGATTTCCCGTGCTTTCCGTTTGCGCGGCTCGTAAATGTCGCATACAGCGATGACTTTTAGTTTGTCCGGCTCCCGCTGGGACCGGCTCACCAAGTCCCGCAAGAGGTGGGTTCCCCGGCCACCGCAGCCAATGACTCCGAGGTTGATACGTTCGTTCGCCCCCCACACGCTCGGCGGGGCCAGGGGCCCCCAAGTACCCAACCCCAAGGCTGCCGCTCCCGCTGCTGAGCGCTGTAGGAACTCCCGACGCGTGATTCGTTTAGCATCAGACTTGTGCCTTTCAGGCATAACATACCCTCCTTTCCACAGCCAAACCACCCCCCTGTCCCTTTCAGAGATGGCCAATGGCAAAAGGCAAAACGTGACTACTCAGCCGGAGGCTGATATTCCCGC
>DTZQ01000256.1 GCA_012961305.1 Armatimonadota bacterium
CCCGCGGTTGGATGCCCGCCTCCCCTCCCCCATCCCCCGTACCATAGAGAAGCATTTGCCGCTGCTCCTCCGGCAGGTCTTGCAGGGGCACATCGGGGTCTATGCCCAACCGAAGGCAGACCTCCTCCAACTGCTTTTGCAACTGGCGGTTGCGCCCCGGCCCTGGCCAGGGAGCGAAGGCCCCCTCGCGGACGGATTTGCGTTCGTCTGGCACGATTAGACCCGGGTCAAGGCCCGGTTTCACCCCCAACCCTTCACAGACCGGGCACCAGCCCAAGGGACTGTTGAAACTGAAACTCTGGGGGGTCAATTCCTCATAACTCTCGCCACACTGCTGACAAGCACAATGTTGGCTGAAGAACAAATCCCTGGCTCCCTGTCCCGTGTCTCTCGTCCCGCGTTCCATCACCTGCACCAGCAGCGTGCCGCCGCTTTTGTCTAAAGCCAGTTCGACGCTGTCGGCCAGGCGGGAACGCAAGTCGGGGCGAACGACCAAGCGGTCCACCACAATTTCCACCTCGTGTTTGCGGCGGCGGTCAATGTTAATTTCCTCCCCCAACTCCCGGATTTGGCCGTCCACGCGCACCCGGACGAAACCGTCCCGGCGGGCCCGGGCAAAGGCCTCAGCATATTCCTCCGTGCGGCCCAAAATTAGCGGCGAAAGGAGGTAAATCCGGGTCCCCTCCGGCAGTTGCAGGATGCGCTCCACCATTTCATCCGGCGTCTGCGCCCCCACGCGCCCACCGCATTGGACGCAGTACCGCTCTCCCAGGCGGGCGAAAAGGATGCGCAAGTAGTCGTAAACCTCCGTCACCGTGCCCACCGTAGAGCGGGGATTGGGCGAGGCCGATTTCTGGTCAATGGAAATCGCAGGAGACAGCCCAGCCACATAGTCCACCCGCGGCTTTTCCAGTTGGTTGATGAACTGCCGGGCGTAGGCCGACAAACTTTCCACGTACCGCCGCTGTCCTTCGGCATAAATGGTGTCCAAAGCCAGACTGGTTTTGCCAGAGCCGGACACGCCGGTGAAAATGGTCATTTGTTCCCGCGGAATCCGGGCGTCAATTCCCTGCAAATTGTGCTCCCGCGCGCCCCGAACGAGGATGTGCGACAGGGGCTCAAAAGGCTCCGGGAGCGAGTTGAGGGGTTGAGGGGTTGGGGTGGGTGACGTCCGTACATCTGTCATCTCTACCACCTCTGCCCCTCTATCACGTCTTTGTGCCTGTCCGTCTGCCTGTATTTCCGGTATTTCTCCCTTCTGCTTCCCCCCGTCCGCCAGCACTTCCCGCAAAATTCGGCCCGTGTACGACCGTTCATTCCTGGCCACTTCCTCTGGCGGGCCTGCGGCTACGATGTAGCCGCCTTCCTCCCCCCCTTCGGGCCCCAGGTCAATCAAGTAGTCGGCGCATTTGACCATCTCCATGTTGTGCTCAACGACGATGACCGTGTTGCCCTGGTTGACGAAACGATTGAGCACCTCCAGCAACTTCTGAATGTCCGCGAAGTGCAGGCCGGTGGTGGGCTCATCCAGGATGTACAGGGTCCGGCCGGTGCTGCGCTTGGCCAATTCGCGGGCCAGTTTCACCCGCTGGGCCTCGCCGCCGGAAAGGGTAGGGGCTGGCTGGCCCAGTTGGATGTAATCCAGCCCTACATCGTGCAGGGTCTGCAAGACGCGGCGAACGGAGGGTATTTCGGCAAAGTGCTCTAAGGCTTCGGCGACGGTCATTTCCAGCACTTCGGCGATGTTCTTGCCCCGATAGCGAACTTCCAGGGTCTCCCGGTTGAAGCGCGTTCCCCCGCACACCTCGCACTTCACCCACACATCTGCCAGAAAGTCCATTTCAATCCGCTGCCAGCCGTAGCCCTCGCAGGCCTCACAGCGGCCTTTGTGGGGCACGTTGAAACTGAACCGGCCGGGGTCATATCCCCGGGCCCGGGCCTCGGGCAGTTGCGCGAACAGGTGGCGAATGGGGTCCAGGGCCTTGGTGTAGGTCGCCGGATTGGAACGGGGCGTACGTCCAATGGGGCTCTGGTCAATGGCGATAACTTTGTCCAGGTGTTCCAGTCCTTCAATGCGAGTGTAAGCCCCCGGCCTGGTCTGGGCTCCGTTCAGGTCGCGGGCGAGGGCGTAGTACAGGATGTCGTTCACCAGGGAGGATTTGCCGGAACCGCTGACGCCGGTAACGCAGATGAACAGGCCCAGAGGGAAAGCCACGTCCAAACTTTTGAGGTTATGGTGTCGGGCTCCCCGCACGAGGAGCCATTTATCGGCGGGCCGCCGCCGCTGTTGGGGAATGGGAATCCGCCGCTTCCCCGCCAGATATTGGCCCGTTAGGGAGCGGGGATTCCGCGCCACTTCCTCCGCCGAGCCGGTGGCCACCACCTCTCCCCCGTGCCGACCGGGGCCGGGGCCGAAATCCACCAGAAAATCAGCCGCCCGCATGGTTTCCTCATCGTGCTCGGCCACAATGACCGTGTTGCCCAGGTCTCGCAATCGTTTCAGCGTAGCCAGCAGGTGTTTGTTGTCCCGCGGATGCAGGCCGATGCTGGGCTCGTCCAAAATGTACAGCACCCCCACTAACCCCGCTCCAATCTGAGAGGCCAAACGAATGCGCTGGGACTCCCCGCTGGACAGGGTGGGCGCCGTCCGGTCCAGGGTAAGGTAGTGCAGACCTACGGTGAGCAGGAAATGCAGGCGGCCACGAATTTCCTTGAGCAAATCCTGGGCGATGAAGGCCTGCCGCTGGTTGAGTTCCAGGGTGTCGAAGAAGTGAGCAGCCTCGGCGACCGTCAGGGCCGTTACTTCGGCGATGGATTTCCCACCTACCGTCACCGCCAGGGCTTCCGGCCGCAAGCGCGCTCCCCCACAGGCCGGGCAGGACCGGGGCTTGATGAACTGCCCCACCCATTCCCGCACCCTCTTCGACCGGGTTCGCCCCAACTTGCGCTCATAGGTCGCCAGCACCCCTCGGTAGGTGTCCCAGTAGGGATAACGTCGCCCGTCGCTGCTGACGTACACGAACTTGAGCCGCTCATTGGTGCCGTAGAGGACGACGTTCTGCTGCTCCTCGGAGAGGGTCTCCCAGGGCTGGTCGAGGCTGAAATGGAAATGCCGGGCCAGACCCTCCAAGATGTGCCGCAAGTTGGGGCTGCGCGGCTCCCCCCACACCACAATAGCCCCTTCATTGATGGACTTCGATGGGTCTGGCACCGCCAGGTCGGGGACCAGTTCCACCTTTTGCCCCAACCCCTGGCAGACTGGACACATCCCTTGGGGGCTGTTGAAGGAAAACAGTTGCGGGGTGGGCTCGCTGTAACTCTGCCTGCAATGCAGGCAGGCATAGGCGCGGGAGAAAATGAGGTCGCCCTCGGCGAAGGGAGAAGTTCCCTCTCCCAGGCGCACGATGTTGAGGATGAGTTGTCCCTCACCCCGCTCCAAGGCCAGTTCCACGCTGTCCGCCAAGCGGCTACGCAGGCCCTCCTTCATGACCAGACGGTCAATTACCAGGTCAATGTCGTGGCGGCGCTGGCGGTCTAAACGAATGTCCTCCGCCAGGTCGAGGATTTCCCCGTCCACCCGCACGCGGACGAACCCCGCCCGGCGGGCCTCCTCGAACACGTCGCGAAACTCGCCCTTCCGCCCCTGGGCGATGGGGGCCAGGATTTGAAACCGCGTTCCCGGAGGCAGTTGCAGGATGCGGTCAATGATTTCCTCGCTCGTTTGGGCCCCGATGGGGCTGCCGCACCGGACGCAGTGGGGCGTGCCCACGCGCGCATAGAGGACGCGCAGGTAGTCGTAGATTTCGGTCATCGTGGCCACGGTCGAGCGGGGATTGTGGCCAGCCGCCTTCTGCTCGATGGAGATAGCCGGCGAAAGGCCCTCGATGTGGTCCACGTCCGGCTTCTCCATCTGGCCCAAGAAGGCACGGGCCCC
>DTZQ01000257.1 GCA_012961305.1 Armatimonadota bacterium
AAAAATCAACTCCTTTTGCAGCAACAGAAGCTGTAGCTGACGCAATGCAAAAAGCAACCCGCCCGGGGAGGGGACCGGACGGGTTGCTTCAGGGGGAGGTGGTACGGTGGCGTTAAGCCTCCATCACTCGTACCGTGGCCACAACAGTATCGGTGCCCTGAGCGCACAAGCGGAAGTCCGCTCCTCCATTCTGCCGCCTCTGAAAAGCCGCCTGCGGCAGGTAGAACAACACCCCCTGCCACCGATAAGTAGGCCACTTGTGCACTGCCTCCGTCCGACAGTAGGCTCCCTGATAGGCCGTTTCCCGACGGGTAGAATCGTACTCCAGCCGGAAAGCACCCCGGTCGTCAAAGAACTCCACGCTCACAAATGCCGCCCTCGGCGGACGCCCCACCGGCGGCACCAAGCGGAAGTACAGGTAGGGATGGCCCTGCTCGTAGGCCGTACGTTTGCCTGTCTGGCCGTCCGGGGTTACCTCCACCACCGACCAGCCGTCAGCGGGCCAATCAATTTGGGTCAGTCCGGCCCCTGGCGATTCCGTGCCCAAGCGCACCACGCGTCCCATTGGGGCCTGCGCCCAGGCCCGCAGGGCCAAGGCCTCCGCATCCCAGACCAGACCTTGCTTCAACGCCGCCCCCGCCTGCTCCAGCATTTGCCCGGCTTGCTCCCCTTCCTCCGGGGCCCAACCGCGACTGAGATAGGTCTGGGCCGTCCGCAGAAAATCGGCCACCACTTGCGCCCGCTGCTCCTGCACTTCGGCCAACTGCCCCCGCAGGGGTTGCATCGCCGCCAGAACCTGCTCTGACTCCCCTTGCTCTAACAACACTTCCACCAGCCCAGCCACCGGCGCGGCTGCCTGAGGGCGAAGGGCCTGGGCCTGCCGATAGTAGGCCAGAGCCTGCTCCAAGTTGCCCGCTGCCTGGTGCAATTGGGCCAGACACAGGGCAGGCATAAAGGCCCGGGGTTCCCGTTGCTGCAGTTGAGCAAAGTATTCCAGGCCCTCCCAGACCAGCCCGGTGCGCTGGTAGAGGCGACCGAGATAGTAGGCCGCCGTTTCCTGCCGGGGGTCCAGTTCCAGGGCCTGCCGATAGGCGTCTATGGCTTCCAAGTCGCGGTGGACATCGTAGTACAGGGCCCCCAGGCTGAGGTAGGCTGGCAGGTAAGTGGGTTCCAAGGCCAGGGCCTGCTGGTAGGCGGCCAAAGCCTGGGCCGGTTCGGAGCGTAGGAAGTGGATTTGGCCCCGGAGCAAATGGGCGCGAGGGGATTCCGGGTCGCTTTTGAGGGCCTGCTGGGCCCAATAGGTGGCCTGCTCATAATCGCCCCGGCGCAGGGCCACCACTCCCAGGCCGCAGGCAGCCAGGGGTGAGTCGGGCTCCAGTCGGCGGGCCTGCTCAAAGTCGGCTTCGGCCTTGGGCCAGGCACGCTGCCCTAAATAGAGGAAGCCTCGTTGGCAAAGGTACGCTGCCGTGGGGGTCTGCTGGATTAGGGCAGTGAGTTCCCTGAGGGCAGAGGAGAAATCCCGGGGAGCGCGGGGGTCTAAGGGCAGGTGGCGCAGGCTGGCCAAGGCACGCTCTACCGGGCTCAGCGGGAAGCCCTCCTTGGGGCGGGAAGAGGCAAGAGCGGCATAGCGGGTGCCCTCCAGCAGGGGACCCAGCAGCAGCAGGCCCGTGCCTCTCAGGGTCCAGCCTAAGAATTGTCGTCGGGATAGGGAATTACGTGTGTGCATGGCTTTTGCTCCTTTCCCCCCTCACGCTTCACGCTTTACGTTTCAGGTTCCAAAATTACCCGTACCTGATGAAAGGCGGTGTCCTCCCGCCAGCGGGAAAGGAGGCGAAAGTCCGCACTTCCATTCTGCCGCCCGCGGAAGGCCGCATCCGGCAGCCAGAAGCAATGGGTCCGCCAGGTGTGAGTGTCTCCCTTGAGCACGGTCTCCGAACGTTTGTAAGCCCCCTGGTGGGGGGACTGGGTATCGGTGGAATCGTACTCCACCACGAAACCCCCCTGACCTTCGTCGTAGTACTCCACCAGCACAAAGGTCCCCCGGCCCGGCTGGGGTCTGAAGGCGTCGGGCAGGTCGAAGTAGAGGTAATACTGCTGGTTCTCCACATCGGTGCGGCGGGCGGAGCGCCCTCCCAGCGAAGGCAGGGGCACCGAGGCTCCATCTCCTCTTGGGGGAGACCAGTCCACCAACCGCAGGCCGCGGCTTTCGTTCGCCGGCCCCAGGCTAATGGCCACCCCCAAATCCAGGCTCTCACAGAGTTCCAGGGCCTTTTGCTCCGCAGCCAAAACTTCGCCCTCCTCCCAGGCGGTCAGGGCTTCTCGCAGGAGCCGCTGGGCGAACCGTTGCTGTCTGGGGGGCACCTGGGCCACGTAGTACTTCACCGTATTCAGGAACCGTTCCACCGCCGGGCCGTGAAAGCCGCGCAAAACGGTTAGGGCCTCCCGGCGGGCCGGGCTCTGGGGAGCCAGGAGGACCGTGCGCTCCAGCATTTCCTGCACCCGGAAGCTTTCCGGGAACTGGCGGGCAGCCTGAACGATGAGCCTCAAAGCCTCTTCCCATCGGTCCAGGCGGGTG
>DTZQ01000258.1 GCA_012961305.1 Armatimonadota bacterium
ATTGGGCAGACTTTTCCGCTGTAGGCTTTCGTGAAGCGGCTGAGCAGTTACCCTTTAAGTTTTACCTCCAACGGGTCACCCAAGGGGGCGACCTTTACCACTTCAATCTCCACGCCGGGCACAATACCCATGTCTAAGAGCCGTCTCTTCACCACGGATTCCCCTTTGAGTTTCGCCACTTTCCCCCTCTCGCCCGGTTGGAGCTCCCTGAGGGAAGGGTAGCCCTCTAAAGCCAAGCCTTCCCTTTGACAATGCTCCGGCCTCTGTCCCTTCTCCACGAAGTAGTGAAAACTGGAGAGCCACAGAGGCTCTCCCTCGGGACATTCCTCGACGAAACGGATGAAAGCGACGAGCCGCTCCAGGCTTTCCCGACTAATGTAGTGCTCTAAGGCACAGGCGTCTTTCTCCGCTACCTCAGCCTCGACCCCCAGCATTTCGTGGAGAAACCGAAACAGGGCTTTGTGCTTCTCGTAAACCTCCTTCGCCGCCAATATGCCTTCCTGCGTAAGTTCAATGTAGCCATAGCGCTCATGGACGACTAAGCCCTTCCCCTCAAGCACCTTTAGGGCTCCGACGACCGAAGCAGCCGTCACCCGAAGCCGCTGGGCTAAATCCCTCACCCTGACTACCTTCTCCTTGAGGCCTATCACCCAAATCGCCTCCAGGTAATCCTCCAGACTCGGGGTTAATGCTTCCACCATGGTTAACCAGCCTTTCAATTAGTTTTGCCAATATTTGTTAGCCTAAACTAATTATATCAGATAATCCTATTTTTGTCAAGGGGAATTCGGGAATTTTTTCCGCCGGTCGGTCCCGAAAGTTGACGACCCAGGGGAAATTGTGATATAATCGAAGTACACGGGGCGAAAGCATGAAGCAAGGATTGTTGTTCGTGGTCTCTGGGCCCTCCGGGGCAGGCAAAACTTCCCTGCTGGAGCGGCTCTTTGCCCAGGACGATAACCTGCGGTTTTCGGTGTCCATGACCACTCGCCCGCCGCGGCCGGAGGAGCGGGAGGGCCGAGATTACTTCTTCGTGACTCCAGAGGTCTTTGCACAGGCCCGGAGGGAGGGGCAGTTACTGGAGTGGGCCGAGGTGCACGGCTACTTCTACGGCACGCCCCAGGCAGAGGTGGAGAAATTGCAGCGGGAGGGATGGGACGTAGTCCTGGACATAGATGTGCAGGGCGCACACCAGGTGCGCGAGCGGGCAGAAGACGCCATTTTCATTTTCATCTCTCCGCCCTCGCTGGAGGTCCTGGGGGAGCGCCTGCGAGCGCGGGGGACGGAAAAGGAAACGGACTTGGCCCGGCGGTTGGCCGATGCGGAATGGGAAATGGGCTTCCGAGAGGAGTTCGATTACGAGGTGGTCAACGACTCCCTGGAGGTGGCCGCCGACCAACTGCGGGCCATTGTGGTGGCAGAACGATGTCGCATACGCCGCAACCCAACCAACCAGTGAGCGACCCTGCCCCCTTTGTGGACGCAGGAACCTTTCAGGGCAAAACCATTGTGGTCGGGGTCACGGGGAGCATTGCCGCCTACAAGGCCGCCGACCTGGTGAGTCGGCTGACCCAGGCCGGGGCCGACGTGCGAGTCATCCTCACCGCCCACGCCCAGGAGTTCATTGCCCCACTGACCTTCCGAACTCTGTCCGGCCGGGAGGCCCTGACCGATTTGTTCGCCGCTCCCGAAGCCTACCGCATTCGCCACCTCTCCTTGGCCGAGCAGGCCGATGCCCTGATAGTCGCGCCGGCCACGGCCAACCTCATCGGCAAGGCTGCGGCCGGCATTGCCGACGACTTGCTAACCACTACCCTGTTGGCCGTGACCTGTCCCCTCCTGTTCGCTCCCGCCATGAACGAGGCCATGTACCGCAACGCCCTCGTGCAGCGGAACTTGGAGGTGCTGCGGGAGCACGGGTGCCTGATTATCGAGCCGGAGGAAGGATGGTTAGCCTGTCGGCAGGTGGGCAGGGGACGGTTGGCGGCGACGGAAACGCTGGTGCAGGCTTTAGCCCTGGCCCTGTGGCAGCCCAAGGACTACGCCGGACGGAGGGTGCTGGTCACCGCCGGGCCCACGCGCGAGTTCTTAGACCCTGTACGGTTCCTCAGCAACCCGTCCAGCGGCAAAATGGGCTACGCGCTGGCGGCGGCTGCGGCCCAGCGGGGAGCCTCGGTGACCTTGGTGTCCGGTCCGACCAACCTCCCGCCGCCCTACGGAGTGGAGCGGGTGGAGGTAACTTCCGCCGCCGAAATGCACGCCGCGGTAATGGCTCGGGCCGCCGAGCAGGAAGTCATCTTAGGGGCCGCCGCGGTGGCCGACTACGCCCCGGCCGAAAGGGCGTCCCAGAAGGTGAAAAAGTCCGAGGCGGAATGGACTTTGACCCTTCGCCCCACGCCAGACATCCTGGCCGAACTGGGCCAGCGCAAAGGTAACACGGTCCTGGTCGGTTTTGCCGCAGAGACGGAGAACCTTGCGGCCCACGCCCAGGAGAAACTGCGGGCCAAGAACCTGGATGCCATTGCCGCCAACGACCTCACGCGGGCGGAAACGGGCTTTCAGAGCGATACTAATGCGGTGACCCTTTTCTTCCGCGATGGCCGCCGGGAGGACTTGCCGCTGATGAGCAAAAACGCCTTGGCCCACGCCCTCCTGGAACGCATCCGGCCATTGCTTGGGGATTAGTCCCCTTCGTTGGGCTCGTTCCAACAGGTGTTTGCCTACCGCCTGGGGGGCTGTTGGCAGGATGACCACTTCTGGAACGCCCTTGCTCTCCTCGGTCTGCCGCCGGGGGGCGAGATTGTGGTGCGCTGGCAATGAGGTCTGGCGAAATGCGACTACCGGAAAAATATGTGCGCGTGGTGGTAGACCGGCCCGCAGAGGCCCTGGACCGGTACTTCACCTATCGCCTGCCGCCCCACCTCAGCGGGCAGGTGCAATTGGGTTCCTGCGTGCTGGTGCCCTTCGGCCACGAGCAACTGCCCGGGTTCGTCGTCGGGCTGAGCGGGGAAACGGAGGTGCTGCCGGAACAGTTGAAAGAAGTGCTGGCGGTGGTGGGAGAGTTTCCCCTTTTTGACGCCTCCCGCCTGCGGCTGGCCCAACGGCTGGCGGCCTACTACCGCTGTCACCTGATTGAGGCCCTCCATTGTCTGGTGCCGGAGGGTCTAAGCCGCCATCTGGAGCGGGTGGTCACCTGGACAGGTCCGAGGCCCCCGCAGGAATTGGCAGCGGAGTTGGAGAGCCGGGCTCCCCAGCAGGCGACCCTGATGCGGGCCTTGGCGGAGCGCGGCGGGCGGGCAACCTGCAAGGAGTTGCGACAGGCCCTGGTGGACGCCGGCCTGAAACGCGCGGGTGCTGCTCTGGGTTCGCCCTTGAAGGCTCTGAAGGCGAAAGGTCTGGTGGCCGAGGAGTTCGTACTGCGCCCGCCCCGCGTGCGGGCCAAGACCGAGCGGGTGGCGGCCCTGTCCGACCGGGCCCTGTTTGTGGAGGAGGAGATTTCCCGGCTGGAACGGAGGGCTCCACGTCAGGCAGCAGTGCTCAAGACCTTGGTGGGTGCCGGCGGCCCGCTGCCGGTGGCCGAACTGGTGCGGCGCAGCGGGGCTAAGTATGAGGTCGTTCAGCGGTTGGTCGCCCGCGGATTGGTGAGCCTGCACGAGCGGGAGGTGCGGCGGCCAGCACCGGGCGGCTGGGGCGTGCGCGCGCCGCAGGTGAAATTGACCCCGGAACAGCACGAGGCCCTGCAGGTCATCCGCCAGGCCCTCGCCGGCCCAGAGCGTAGGCCAGTGCTCCTCTACGGAGTCACCGCCAGCGGCAAAACGGAGGTTTACCTGCAAGCCCTGGCCCAGGTGCTCGACCAGGGGCGGCAGTGCATCGTCCTGGTGCCGGAGATTTCCCTCACCGCCCAGACCATTGACATTTTCCGCCATCGCTTTGGCGACCGGGTGGCCGTCCTGCACAGCGCCCTGGCGGCCGGCGAACGCTACGACGAATGGCGCCGGGCCCATCGGGGGGAAGTGGACATCGTGGTAGGGGCCCGGTCAGCCATTTTCGCGCCCCTGCCGGAGGTGGGATTGATTATCCTGGACGAGGAGCACGAAACCTCCTACAAGCAGGACACAACCCCCCGCTACCACGCTCGTCGGGTGGCGCTCTGGCGGGCGGAGGAAAGCGGGGCCGGGCTTATCCTGGGCAGCGCCACGCCCGACGTGGAATCCTTCTACCGGGCCCAGCAGGGCGAGTACGCGCTGGCGAAGATGAAATCGCGCATAGAGCAGCGGCCTTTGGCGCGGGTGGAAATTGTGGACATGCGGGCCGAAGACCGGGAGAAACCCCATCGCTTCCTCAGTGCCCGCCTGGTCGAAGCCATGCGCCAGCGGCTGGCCTGCAGGGAACAGGTTATCCTGTTCCTCAATCGGCGAGGGTTCTCCACTTTCGTCCTCTGTCGGGACTGCGGGTACACCATTAAATGCCCCAACTGCGACATTTCGTTAGTCCTGCACCTGGACACGGGCCAGATGCACTGCCACCACTGCGACGTGCACGGCCCGGCGCCCAAGGTGTGTCCCAACTGCCGGGGCACCCGCATCGGCTACCTGGGCTTTGGCACCGAGCGCATTGCGGAAGAGGTGCAAGAAGTGCTGCCCCAGGCGCGGGTGCTGCGCCTGGACCGGGACACGACCACCCGCAAAAACGCTCATGCTCAGATTTTGGGCCAGTTTCAGCGCCGGGAAGCGGAAGTGCTGGTAGGCACGCAAATGGTGGCCAAGGGGCTGGACTTCGAGAACGTGACTCTGGTGGGCGTGATTTCCGCCGACGTGGCCCTGAACATCCCCGAATACCGCGCGGGCGAGCGCACCTTCCAGTTGCTCACTCAGGTCAGCGGACGGGCGGGCCGGGGCGACAAGGAGGGGTTGGTCATCATCCAGACCTACAATCCCGACCACTATGCCATTCGCGCCGCCCAACGCCAGGATTTCGAGCAGTTTTACGCGCAGGAAATAGAGCACCGCCGCCACCCGCCCTATCCCCCCTTCGTGACCTTGGCAAACCTGTTGGTGGCGGACAGGGATGCTCAAGCGGCTCAGACGCGGGCCGAGCACATCGCCGCCCGGTTGGGAGTTAGTTTTCTGCAAACTAAGGCCAAAGGCCAAGTCCTCGGCCCCGCTCCGGCTCCCCTGGCCAAACTGCGAGGCCTGTACCGCTGGCATATCTTGGTAAAAGCCGCCGACCCGGAGACCCTGCAAGGGGTTCTGGAAGACCTCTCCGGCCGCCTGACGTCGGAACTGCGAACCGGGTTGACCATTGACGTCGAGCCGCTGAACATGATGTGAAAGGGCATGAGGGACCTCTATCCAGGAATTAAACTACGGCCTTGCGCGGCCTGTGGGGAGAGCAAACTCCTTACCGCCGCCTTAGGCGTCTGTGCCGATTGCCTGCGCGCCGGGACGGAGGAAGTCGAACGGCTCATCCGCCAGGCCCATGCCCAAACCCGGCCCCGCTTCGGTTTGCCCCTGGAACCGCCGCACACCACGGGGGGTCGTGAGTGTCGTTTCTGCGTCAACCGCTGTCGCTTGGGAGAGGGAGAAATCGGCTATTGTGGCACCAAGCGGAACGAGGGGGGTAAACTCGTGCACCTCTACGGAGTGCAGCGGGGAGCCTTGGATTGGTACAACGACCCCATCCCTACCAACTGCGTTTCCGAGTGGGTCTGCGGGGCCTGCGAGCGGGGCGGGGTGAACTTGGCGGTGTTCCTGCGAGCCTGTTCCTTCAACTGCCTCTTCTGTCAGAACTGGCAGTTCAAATCGCGGCATCGCCGGGCGGAAGTGTACACGCCGGAGCAGTTGGCGGCCTGCGTACGCGAACGGACGGTGTGCATTTGCTACTTTGGCGGCGACCCGGCCCCACAGGCGGTGTTTACCATTTTCGCCTCCCAAAAAGCCCAAGAGCGTAAACCCACTGGGCCCTTGCGCTTCTGTTGGGAGACCAATGGTTCGGAAAACCCGCGCTTGATGCGCAAAATGGCCAGTTTGGCTCTGGAATCCGGGGGCACCATTAAGATTGACCTGAAGGCCTTCACGCCTCGCCTGCATCGAGCCCTGACTGGCACCTCCAACCAATGGACGCTGGAAAACGTGCGCCAACTGGCCCGCCGAGGGCGCGAACGCCCGGAGCCGCCGCTGCTGGTAGTCAGCACGCTGTTAGTGCCCGGCTACGTGGGGCCGGAAGAGGTGGGCCGCATCGCCACTTTTTTGGCGGAACTCTCGTCTGACATTCCCTACTCCCTGCTGGCTTTCTATCCCCAGTTTACGATGACCGACCTGCCGCCCACCTCCCGCGCCCATGCGGAAGCCTGTCTGGCTGCTGCCCAATCAGCCGGCCTGACGCGGGTGCGGGTGGGCAACCTTCATCTGCTGTGGTAAGCGAAGATGTGTCAGTTCTGCGTGCAGCACGGAGAGGGGAAGAAGTGGTACTTGCAGGCCAAAAATTACGCCGAGGACCTGGCGCAGGACCTGCGGCGGCGCGAGTACATGGCCTACTGCCTGCAGAACTTCGAGCGGTTGGCCAAAACGGCCCTGCGGCGATTGGAATGGATGGCCTCAACCCCGCCCTTAGTGCGGCGCTGGCTGCGGTCTCTGTTCGTCCGCTACGCCCAGCCACGCCATTTTGGGCAAGTTGTACCCTTAGAGGATGTGGCTCAGATTCTCGACCTGGTCAACGCCATCGTCCGCCTGCCGTGTGTCTGTCGGCGGTTTTTGGGCCAACGGGAGGAACGGGCCTGTTTTGCCGTGAGCCTCAACCCGCACAGCGTCTTTTTGCAAGAGGTAGTGAGTGCGGATTACTGGAAGGGCCCCGATACCACGGGCCTGGAACGGGTGGACCAGGAAACGGCCCTGGAACTGATGCGGGATTTTGAGAGGAGGGGCTGGGTGCATACGGTATGGACTTTCGGCACGCCTTTCATCGGCGGGCTTTGCAATTGTGAATTGCCCTACTGCTTTGCTCTGCGCACGGTGGCTTTGGGCGCGCCCATCTTTTTCCCCGCCGAGTACGTGATACACTGGGAGGCCGCACGGTGTCGGGGTTGCGGGGCCTGTGAGCGGGTGTGCCCCTTTGGAGCCTTGCACTTGGACGCCGTCCAGCAACAGATAAAGGTGGACTACTCTCGCTGCTACGGGTGTGGTCTATGTCGGGCTGTTTGTGAGCCCCAAGCCCTCAGGCTCACTCCTCGCCATTCCCAATCGGCTTTTTGAGACCTATCCATTGGCAGGGGAAGTGGTCAGCAGGGGGAGTTTAACGGTAAAGGTTGAGCCAACGCCCACCTGGCTTTCGACCTCAATGGTGCCCTGGTGTCGCTGGATTATTTCCTGACAGTTGAACAGGCCCAAGCCCGTTCCTCCCCGGTCCTGTTTAGTAGTGAAGTAACGGTCGAAAATACGGGGGAGTATTTCTGGCGGGATGCCGTCACCATCGTCACACACCTGCACCTCGGCGAAACCGTTGTGGGCTCGGGCCTCTAAGCGTAACGTACCGCGATTGTGCATGGCCTGTAAGGCGTTGGTGGTGAGGTTCAAAAATACTTGGTGTAGTTCGTTGAAAATTCCCTTTACCACCAGTTCGGGTTCTGCCATCACCAGTTGGATGTCTATCCCTTTAGCATCCCGCAAGCCCAGAATGAGTTCTTTGACCTCCTTCAAAACCTGGGTCAGATTTACCGGCCGGGGAACACTGCTGGCAGGGTCCATACTGCTGCGGGAGACGGAGAGAAGGGCCAGAATCAAATCGCGGCAGCGGTTGGAACTTTGCAAGATGATGTCTAAGCGCTCTAAAGTTTTGGGGTCGTACTCTTTGCGCTTCCGCTGAATCATCTGTACGTATCCGGAAATGCCCAAGAGTACATTTTTGATTTCGTGAGAAACGTTGGCCGCCAGTTGGCCGGCGTAGGCAAGTCGCTGGGCCTCGTTGAGTTCCTGCTCCAACTGCTGTCGTTCGGTGATGTCCTCATAGACGGCGACTGCCTCCACAATTTCTTCCCCCTCTTGCAAGGGGGAAACGTAAAGGTTCACAATGCGCTTGGCACCGTTCTGCAGGGGAAACTCTAAGTCGTAAACACTTTGCGGCTCTCCCGTTTTCAGGGCCGCACGGATGACCTCTAAGCCCGGCCATCCTCCGTTGTTTTCCGCCACCTCGGTCAGGGAACGGTTCAACACCGCTTCGGCCGAAATATTAGACAGGTCGGCCATAGTTCGGTTCCAGGCGCTGATGGTTAAGCGTTGGTCTACGCTGCACACCCCTACGGGCATGGTTTCAATCACCCGCAGGGCATATTCGTAGGTCGCCTGTAACTGCTGCACCAACTGGGCGTTTTGCAGGGCAGCCGCGGCCTCATGGGCCAGGGCGACGAAGGTGTCCAGGTCTTCCTGGGTGTATCCTCGTTCGGCCTGGTTTTCCCCAATGGCCAGCAGGCCCAGGAGTTGGTCTTGGAGGAGGATGGGTACAACTATTTTGGCTTGCAGTTGCTCGAAGCCCTGTTGTACCTCTTCCCGTTCGGCCTCTGAGAGTTCCAACTGGCGCACCTCCGCAGCCAGGAGTTCTCGGCGATAGCGACGCAACAGGGCCGGCAACCCCCTATCGGTGGCCAAGGTCAGGGCTGGTTTTTCCCGCCGTCCCCCAGCCGCCAAGGGCAAGAGGGGGGACACATGTTCGGCGGGCAGGTAGCAGTTCAGAGTTTTGTCATACAGCAGCACCTGGGCATGTTGCACATAGAGGTCTTCGGTCAAGGTTCGGCGCATGAACTCCAACAGACTGTGCAGGTCTCCCGAATGGGTCACCACCTCTTTGCTGAAGGCCCGAAGGGTTTGTTGGTAGTTGGGCCGGTTGCGGAGGAAGATACGGTCCACAATCTCCTGCACCCGCCGGAGCAAATACTGACAACTCAGCACCATGGTCACCAGCGCGCCGGTGGTCAGCAGGGAAGAACCTAAGGGCCGCAGCATTTGCTCTCCCAAGTAGACCACGCCGAAATAGGCTGCATACAGCAGGGCGAAAACGCCCCCGTAAACAATGGTCTTGCGAATGACAAACTCAATGTCCAGCAGTTTGTGGTGAACAATGGCATAGGCTATAATCATGGTGTAGGCGAAGTTAAGCAAGTGTCCAAAGGGATAGATTTGGGCCATGCCGCTGAGGAGCAGGAAGTTGGGGATACCCGAGGAGCAGGCCACCAACAGAGCGATAATGAGATACTGAGTGCGCAGGCGCTCCTGTAAGGTCTGGGCACATCTCCAATGCCGCCATAGGTAGTAGAAACCAAGACCGACCGCCATAAGGAAGAAAAGGTCGAAGGCTTTAGAACCCGGTCCGGGAATGGGGAAAAAGAAACCCCCATAGGTCAGGTAATAGACCAAGTCACTAACGAAATGGTCGCTCAAGGCAATAAATAGAAACACGGTGCTCAGGAAATAAAAAACTCGCAGCAGATTTAAGCGGGGAGGGGTCAGTTGGCGGGTGGCCAGCAGTACGAAGTGGAAGGCAATACTGGGCAGGAACACCAGTCCCAGGTGCAGGATGCGGTCAAAAAGCAGGGCCAGGGGTTTGGCCTCTGGAGGTAGGCCCATCAGCAGAAAAAACCCGATATTCCATACCGCCAGCGTTACATTCAGGGCCGCGAAGGCCTGATAGGTTGGGTTCTTCCGGTCCCGGGAGAAAACGAACCAACCCAACCCCACATTCCCCAGCGCGGCCAGGAGCGCGGGCAAATTGTAGATGTCCACCTCAAACTCGTTCATGGCCGTACATCCGTCAATACCGCTGGACGACGAGGATGGCGTTCTTGCCGCCGAAACCGAAGGAGTTCGACACCGCTACGTTGATGCACCCCGGACGAGGTTCATTGGGCACATAGTCCAAATCGCACTCCGGATCCTCGAACTCATAGTTTATGGTCGGCGGAATGAGGCCTCGTTCCATGCCCAGCAGGGTAGCAATCAACTCCACTCCCCCGGAAGCCCCGATGGGATGGCCGACCATGGATTTAGTGGAACTGACCGCCAAGTTGTAGGCATGTTTGCCAAATACCTTGTGAATGACCGCAGTCTCCGTCTTGTCATTCAGCGGGGTAGAACTGCCATGAGCGTTGATGTAATCCACCTCTTGGGGTGCAAGGCGGGCAGAGGCCAGGGCTTCCTCAATGGCTTTGGCTGCCGCCTCTCCATCCGGGTCTGGGCGGGCCATATGGAAGGCGTCGCCGGTGGCGGCATAGCCCACAATTTCCCCGTAAATGTGGGCTCCTCGTTGTAGGGCATGTTGTAATTCCTCTAAGATTAAAATCCCAGCCCCTTCGCTCATTACGAATCCATCCCTCTCCCGGTCAAAAGGACGCGAGGCATGGGTAGGGTCGTCATTGCGGAGGGAAAGGGCGTGCATGGAGCAAAAAGAGCCCATAATCATAGGACGCATGGGAGCCTCAGCTCCCCCGGTAATAACTACATCCGTTTCCCCATTGCGGATGGACTCGGCCGCCCGGCCAATAGCATCGTTGCCGGCCGCACAGCCAGTAGAGATGGTCAAACTGGGTCCCTTCACTCCGAAGAAGCGAGAAACTTCACTGGACACCGCACCCGCGAAGATATTAATTGCCAAGTAGGGACTGACCTTCTTTGAACGGCCGAGTAGGAGGGCTGCATGTTCCTGTTCTGCAAACTCAATGCCTCCCACGGCGCAGCCCAGAACAACTCCCACCCTTTCGGGGTCCTCCTCCTCCAATAGCAAACCCGCATCCTCCACCGCCATTTTGGCCGCCACTATGGCCAGATGAGACGAGCGACCGCTGCGTTTCAGGGTACGCGGGTCAATTATCTCCTCTGGATGGAAGTTACGCACCTCTCCGCCAATTTTACAAGGCAGACCGTCGGGGTCGAAAAAGGTAATGTGAGTAATCCCCGACCGCCCGGCCTTCACCCCCTTCCAGAACTCCTCCTTGCCGATGCCGATGGGGGTAATAATACCTATGCCCGTAACTACCACCCGGCGCGGGATGCGCGTGCGCGGGATGTTGGAGGGAGGAGCGAAGATGTGCACCGGTTGGTTTTCCTCCCGGGCCTCTTGCAGGGCACGGGAGGCTCGCTCCAGAAAGTCCTCTGGACTGACCTCTTCCTCTTTGCTGGTGGCAATGCCCAGGGTTATCTCCAAAGGTAGCGTTTCCCCATGTTCCAGGCCGAAACGATACTCCTTTACCTTCCGCAAGAGCCGTTGGGCCAAACCGTAAGCCTGGTGGTAATTGGCCTCCGGCAGGAGAATGGCAAAATCGTCCTGACCCAGGCGAGCCACTAAGTCTACTCGTCGTACAGTTCCCGTCAGAATTCGGGCTAATTCCCGCAGGACGGCATCGCCCACTGGATAACCGTAGTTTTCGTTTAACTTGCTGAAGTCGTTCACATCCACCAGCACCAAAGATAAAGGATGTCCGTAGCGGCCGGCCCGTTCCAGTTCCTCACTCAACCGGCCCTGCAAATACCGCGCATTGAACACCTTCGTCAATTCATCGTGAATTTGCAATTCATCCCGCTGTTGCAGGAGGGTGGAAACCGTACGCTCGTGACGCAGAAGGGTAGAGTAGCGGTGAACAATCTCCACCAGGGATTCGGCATAAGGTTGGAGAATCCGCCCCCAGGCTTCCAATTCGGTGTCCGAGAAGCGGGGTAGAGTTTGGTAGCGGGAGAGCAGTTCAGCCGGGTCCAAGCCGATTTCTTCGGCCAAGCGGCGCCAGTGGTTAGAAGTAGGAATTTGGACCTGGCAATGTCCGGTCACCAGGGTCCCCAACAGGCCCTCGGGCAATTTCAAAGGTACGGCTATGGTGCGCACTCCCGCATGACATTCCCTTATTAACTGGCCCTCGGGCGCCGTGGCCGCTTGGGCACAGTGCTCTCGGCGGCTTCTTTGGCAGCGTTGATACCCCACTTGGGAACTTTGGATATAGCGACAGAAATCACACAGACCTTGCTTGCCGGCAATTATTTCTCCTTCGGGAAACACCAGCATCACATTGCCACGATAGGCTTGCTGAACAAGTCCTGTGACCTGCTCCCACACTTCCAACAGGGACATTACACCTCTTAACTCAAGTAACGGTTGTTCCATGGTTAGGCCCTCCCTTCTCCTTCAAGTCCCTTGGCCCTTCGGAAGTTGCGTCCGCAGACGTTTCCAAGTCCGCTTTCAGGTTGCGCAACAGGGCTTGGGCAATGGGTCGGATGAAAAAACGGTAGAGAAACCCATACCCCACCCAACGGGCAATCAGGGGTATGTTTACTTCGAACCGGTGCACAATCCGCACCTGGGTCCCTTCCTCTACCGGCTCGAATTGCCACAGGGTTTCCATGCCCCGTAAACGCCCATCGGTCTGTACAAACCTGATGGTGTGCGGGGGGGCGAAAGTCCCCTCCGAGGTCCAGGAGAAAGGGAGAATGGTCTTGGCCCACCGGCGAATGACAATGTGCCTTTCGTCCCGCTCCACCACCTCATACTTCTTATACTGGGGAGCGTACCGTCCGTACTCCTCGACCTTTTGGGCCAAGGCATATACCTTTTCCCGCGGGGCATGAATGACAATGCTGTCTACGGTTTCAATGCGCATCGGTCTCCTCCCCTTCGGGCAGTACGGCCACTACCCGCGCCCAACCCGCGCTGCCTCGTTCAATTTTGATGGGGAAACAGATAACTTCAAAACCATAGGGTTGCGGAATCTGGTCCAAATTGGCCAGATTTTCCAAATGGCAGTATTCCACCTCCCGGCCTACCAAATGGGCCTCCCACAGCACCCGGGGGTTACCCGTACGTTGGTACTCAGCCGCCATTACTGGCCAGGGACGGTCAAAACAAAAGGCATCTATGCCTATAATTTTAATGCCCTGCCCTGTCAGCCAAAGGGTTGCTTCGCGGGAGACACCAGGGAAATCCGTTAAGTAGCGCGGTTCGGTGTGATAGGCCGACGCACCCGTCATGAGCAGAACTATGTCTAATGGTTTTAGAGTGTAGTTAATGCGCCGCAGGGCTTCCTGTAGGTCCTCAGGCGTAATATATGAACCCGGGGGCTTGTGGCGCAGGTCCAAGACCACCCCCTCCGAATAGCACCACTCCAAAGGGATCAGGTCCACCGTTTTAGCGGGCCTACCATCGCAGTAAGGACCGAAATGCCAGGGAGCATCTAAATGAGTGCCCGCGTGGGTGTCACAGGAAATATCCTCCCACGCCAGGCCACAGCCGTCAGGGAAATCCCGGCTCCGTACTAAGCGACCGGTCAGCAACTCACTCAGAACTTCTTTGGCTATGCTCCACCAATTAGACCCTTTCACCCCACAGGCCGCGGCCCCCAAACCCAACCAGGTGCCTCCGGCGCGGTGAGGGGTGTACTTAAAACGTGGCGGGTCAGGTTGAGGCAGGTCAGCCCGCAAACTCATGCTCAAATCTAACAGCCGCCGGTGCTTGCTCATCGCCCTTTCACCCCTTGCTTAACGTTACTTCCCCCCAGGAATATTTCCGCCCTTTTGGTCCGTTGACATGCCCCTTGAGTGCGTTATATTAGCCTCATTGTTGAACAGTTGTCAACCCTAAAGCCGGTGCGAAAGCGAGAGGAAATGA
>DTZQ01000259.1 GCA_012961305.1 Armatimonadota bacterium
ACCAGGCTGCCAGGTATGGGGTACTTCCTCCCCGTTCAGTTCCACCCGCAGGGTTTGGGCATTTTCGGGCCGCAGCACACAGGTAAGTTCTTCTTTCCCTACCACCGCCGGCAGAGGTTCCAGTCGCAAGGAGGGCGGGGCCATCCGGCGGACGATGACGAAGGTCTGCCGAGCGGCCCGTTCGGCGGCATCGCGTACCTCAACCTCTACCCTGTTTTCCCCCACCCTCAGGGGAACCCGCACCTGGGCTTTGGCCGTTTTTCTCCCCTCGAACTTAGAGGTGTCCACTTCCTTTCCATTCACCCGCACCGCCAGGGCCTCTAAGCCGTAGTTGTCGCTGGCGGTCAGGAACAGGGACACTTCGGCAGCCTCCGTCTCCTTGGGGGGAGAGGGGGCCACTAAGAACTTTGGGTCGGTGTCGTCGTAGTAAACTTGGGCCTCCCGGCGGGCCCGGTCGGGCACCTCGGGATGGGAGGCACGCAGCACTATGCGGTTATCCCCGGCCCGCAAGCGAACCACAGGCCGCTCCCAATCCTCCACCTTTACCGCTTGACCATTGACCTCCAAAGTTTTCTGCGGGGCGTCCTGCCAAGTCACTTTCAGGGTCAGTTGCGCCGTTTTGACCACCGGGGGCAGGGGTTCGAGGTCAATTTGCGGCTGGGGCGGACGGTAGGGAATAATCCCCTGAGCCACATTCGCGTTTCCGGCCAAGTCCCACACCTCCACCCGCAAAGGAGCCTCCCCAGTCGGAACCTTTATCCGATAGGGGACCTCAGTTACGGGTTGGCCTTCCGGGGACGCTGGCAAAGCCAGGGTTCGCCGCTTCTCCTGGGGCGTATCATAGAACAGCACCAATTCCACCTTCTGCAGCCCCACGTTGTCGGTGACCCTGAACTCCCATTCCACCTCTGGGGTCGCCACCGGCCTGCCAAAGGGAGGGTTAAGGACCTTCACCTGGGGCCGTTGGGTGTCCAAGTAGATGCTCACCCTTTGCTGGGCCTCAGGCTCCCCTTCGCGAGAGGCAACGGCGGTGAGGATGTTTTCACCCTCTTGCAGGCCCGTAAGGGTATGCCGAAAGGAGGTCTTCTCCGGCGACCAGCCCAAATCTTCTACCTCCTGCCCATTGAGGCTCACCCGCAGGGCCTCGGCAAAGGCCACTTTGAAGGTCACGGTCACTTGTGGCTTCCTTACCGCCAGCGGGGCCTCAAGGCTCACTTTGGGTGGGGGAGGAGGCACCCGGTTCACCTTCCGTTCCCAGACCGCCTCCCGGCCTGCCTCGTCGGTGGCAGTCAGTTTAATGGGATTAGGGCCCAGAACCAAGGTCAAGTCCTGTTGGAGGGTGTAGGGCTCCCCCGGCTTGGGTGGCGGCAGTTGTACCGGTTTCCCTCCCACTTCCAGGCGCACCTTGGTCAGACGGTCGTTGTCGGTGACGGTGGCCTTCAGGGCGACTTGGGGCTCAAAGGTTTCCTCCGGCGGGGGAGTGGGAACGTAAATGCGCGGGTCCTGGTCGTCGTAGAAAACCCGCACTCGCTCCACCGCTAACTGGCCTCTATCTCCCTCTGCCCGCAGGGTAAGGGTGTTGTAGCCGGGGAAGAGGGGCACGGCGAACGTGCCCTCAAAGGGAGGCGGGGGCAAGGTCAGTTCACGGCCTCCGCTGTGCAACTTGGCCGTCAGCCGGCGGGCATGTTCTACCTTGAGGGTTAACACCAGTTCCGCTTCTTTCACCCGGGCATTGTCCGATGGTGCGTTCTCCAGATGGATACGGGGCCTTTCAGGGTGGTGACCCTGCACCTCCTTATTGCCCGAACCGTGCTTGCCCCCC
>DTZQ01000260.1 GCA_012961305.1 Armatimonadota bacterium
GATGCTCCACCTTACATAAAAAAGGGAAGGTGCAAACTGTATCGCACCTTCCTCCGATTCCCGCTAAATGGGCAATTTAATCCCGAACGTTGTCCCTTCCCCCTCCCTACTTTCCACCCGAATCGTCCCCCCATGCGCTTCGACCACACTTTTCACAATTTGCAATCCCAAACCCGTTCCTCGCCCTCTGACCCTTACCCCCTCCTCCGTGAACAAGTTGGCCACTTCTTCCTCCTTCATCCCTACCCCCGTATCTGCCACCTCAATCTCCACGTATCCCCCCTCGGGAAATTCCCCTGCCGGTTCCGCTCGGGTCCGCAGGGTCACCTCCCCTTTGAGAGCCGTCGCCGTCACCGCATTGTCCGCCAGATTGTACACCGCCCGGAAAAGCAAACTGGCATCCGCTTGAATCGGCGGCAGGTCTCCCAACTCCACCTGCAACCGCCGCGTGCGAGGCTGTATTAACTTTACCACCTTTTCTATCTCCTCGTTCACGTCCACCTCTCCGAAGGTAGGTGTAGGTGACCGTCCAACAGCATATTCACTTATTTGCAGCGCCACTTCTTTGGCTCGCTCTGCCTCTACCCGCATAACCTCTAACAGCCGAAAGCACAAATCCCTTTCCCTTCCCAATTCTCGCAGGACTTCCGGTGCCAATTTGCCTTTCTCCGCCGCCATTTGCACCCGTTCCAGAGCCGCGAAATGTTTGGCCAAACATTCCTCCAACACCTCCGCGCTTTCCGTCAACGCCCACATCCAGTTTTTAATGTCGTGGTCAATTGCCGCCGCCAGGGCCCCGATTTGAGCCAACCGTCGCTGCTCCTGCAGCAATGCCCCTTGTAGAGCCATCGCCGCATGGCGGGCAAATACGGCCAGCAAATACAAATCTTCCGGCTTAAACGCCCCTTTCACCTGCCGATTGTCCACCTGCACAATCCCCATCACTCGGTTCTCCACCCACAGGGGCACACATATAGTCGAACGCACTTGCAGCGCCCGCGTCCCCTCGGAGACCGGCAGGTCCTCCAGCACATCTACGTACAACTTCGCCTCCCTGGTCTCTACAATGTCTCGAATGACTGAACGACTGACAGCAATAGCTTCGGGACTTCGCTGGCCAGTCGTGCGGTCGTAGCCAGCGCGGGGCACAAACTCCTGCTTCTCCTCGTCCCACAGCAGCACTACCACATGTGTTGCCTGGTCGAACACCTCTGCAATGGCCTCCACCATTCGCTCCAGCAGGTCGTCCAAATCGAAAGCCAAGCCCACCTGCGATTCCAGACGGTAAATGGCCTCCAGTCGCTCCCGGTCCTGTCGCATCTGCTGGAGCAACTCGTCCAACCACTCCTGCCGTACGGTCTCCTGGGCCTCCCGCTCCGGCTCATAGTCCACCTCCACTATGGTAACTGGCCCTAAGCGCAATCGGTCCCCGGGAGCCAACGGCACTTCCTCTTCCGGTTCTATTATCCGCTGTTGCCCCCCTCGCTCCAAGACCGAACCGTTCGTACTGCCCAAATCGCGGTATGCGTATCCCCCCGGAATTTTCCGTATCTCCCCATGCTGCCCTGACACCCGCGGGTCGGCCACGCTGAACGTATTTGCCGACTCCCGCCCCAACGTGATAACTCCCTCCTCCAATTCCACTTCCTTTCCCTTATCCGGCCCTACCGTAACTTTAAGCCGTAGCATCCCTTCCTCACCTCCCCCAGTAAGAAGGTCAATGTCTGGAAATATGTTCGCTACCCCCCCTCTGATTCCTTCTCCACCCTTTACAAAACCCTGGCCCTGTGGTATAGATACTCACAGACCTCCTGTATCGCGGTGGCCCTGCTGCGCCTGTAGCGGACTGGAAGTGGGGTGGTCAATATTTTCACCCTTTACCCAACTGAAGGCTAAAGACCTTCTTGGAAAGGAAAGCAATGAGAGCATATATAAGGCCCCGGAGGAGTTGGCTATGGTGGGTAACGGGCAGTTTAGCCATAGTCGGCATGGTAACTGGAGTGTGGTGGGCGCAGTTCCATCCCCGGTCGACAACAGAAACCGGACTTCCTTCGGAACCCGTGAGCACGGAAAGGGAAACAGCAAGTACCCATTCCACCTCAGGGGAAATTGGAGGAGAAGCAGCGGAAACCCTTGACTCCAACGTTCCCCCGCCCGATTTTGACCCAGAAGAAATGGTGTTCGTGCCCGCCGGCCCGTTCATTTTTGGGGCAGGCCGGGAATACCCCGGCGATACAGCAACCAAAACCATCAATTTGCCGGCCTTTTACCTGGACAAATACGAAGTCACTAATGCCCAGTACCAGAAATTCGTCCAGGCCACCGGTCACCCTCCGCCGGAGTACTGGAACGGCACGGAGTACCCGGAGGGGAAAGCCTATTACCCGGTAGAGATGGTCAGTTGGTACGACGCCTTGGCCTACGCGGAATGGGCGGGCAAACGGCTGCCTACGGAGTTTGAGTGGGAGAAAGCGGCCCGGGGTACGGACGGACGCCGCTGGCCCTGGGGAAATGAATTTGAGGCCGTTCCCGCCAACGTCCGTCACCTGCAAATAGGGGACACCGTGCCCGTGTTCCGTTTCCCCGAAAGTGCCAGTCCCTACGGCTGTCTGCACTTGGCGGGCAACGTCTGGGAATGGACGGCGAGCAAATACGACCAGGCCTACAACTGGCGCGTGCTGCGGGGAGGCTGCTGGTTGGCGGACGAGATAAGTGCCCGTTGTGCCCATCGCTACGGCATGCCTCCCGACCGCCGTAGCCGCTACGTGGGCTTCCGCTGTGCCCGCGATGCAGAGCCCCCTTAATCTTGTCTCTCTACACCCTGAGTAGGCTTCAGCACCTCGTCCAGGGCTTGGGTTAGCCGACGTACCAGCAGGAGAAATCGAGGCTTGAGAGTCAAGGACCCTCTTTAATTCCTTGACTCTTGTCTCTCGACCTCTTTTCACCTCCACTCCAGCAGCGGCACCCGTTCGTCGCTGCCGCCGAGGGGACGTAGGGTCCGCCGCTGGGGTATTAACTCCACCCGGCTGACGGCAAAGGAAAGGGGTGTACCCCGTTGGGCTATCTCCTCTACTTCAAGACTGACGGCAGAGATTCTCCCTTCAGGAAACCAGCGATTAGTGACCAACAACACGTATTCCTCGCGGTTGCCTACCAGTTCCCCCGGCACGTCGTAGGTCAACACCACCTGTTCGTTCTCTCCCCGCAAAGGGCCGATTTTCACTGCGTTGAAATACACTTCTCCCTCCACCGCCCGGCGGAACAGCGCGTGCACCACCAAACGGTAGTCCCAGCCGGGCAGCAAGCCCCGGGCCCGTAGGCCAGCCAGGGGTAGGCGGCCCAGCCACCGGTAGGTCTGCCCACCAGAGGTGAAGGAATGGTCGGTGTACCATCCGCCTATCAGCACGCCACAACTGTAGTCGCCCCGCTCCGCCGCCTCTACCTGGTAGAGAAAATGCCCGTTCAAAACCACTTCCGGCCGCACCTCGTAGAGGCCAGCCTGCTGGTTGTACCCGATGCGGGCCAAGCGGGCCTCGTGCTCGTGACCGGCGGCCCAGGGTAGGGCCGGCAGGGCATTCAACGGCAGAGGGCGGCCGGTGCGAGCGTCCGTGACTTCAAGCGTCAACTCGAACTCAGCCTCTTCCTCACCCGGAGGCAAGGGCAGGCTCATTTCCGCCAGCGCGTTGAGGCTGTAGGCGTACCATTTGTCCGGTTGAAGCACTTTTCCGCCCACCACCTCGCCCGCGCGCAGCGGGTTGTCCGTAGAGCGACGCACGCGCACCGTTACCTGTACTGCCTCCGGGGGCGTCTCGCTCACGGCCAAAACGGGTTGCAGAAGGAGGTGGTCCTCTAAGTCAGTTTCGGCATAGATGTAGCCGGGGGCCAAAGTTGGTTCAGGTGCGGGGAAAGAACGCCCCTGCCCAGCAAGGGCTACGAAAACCGGTGAGGTGTAGCACCAAAACTGCTCTCCGTAGCCCACGGCCCGCAGGTAGTACACGGTATAGCCCTCTACTGTGTCCTCGAAGGTCACCTCAGCCCAGGACTCGTGCGCTTCGTAGGAGTGCCACAACTGGCCATTGCGGTACACCTCCAGGCGTATCAGCCCATCCTCGCAAAACCCTCCAGCCCAACCCCTGATTTCCCCCGGCCCAGGGAGGGTCAACAGGCTGCCCTGAGGAGTGTCTTCCACCCACAGCCAGGCTCGCACGTGGGCAGTGGGAATGTGAGGCAGGGGTTTTTCCAACGGCCATTCCTCCGGCCACTGTCCATCCATGGCTCCGTACAGTCGTCGCTCCAAAGCCCAGCGCAGGGCCTGGGGAGAAAATTCCAGCAGGAACACTTCCGCTGCGGACATGAACCCGCTCAAATAGGGCCGGTGTACATCGCTCCCGCCCAACAGTCCCCCGGTCCAGCCTTTTGCCCAGGCGTCGTGGAGGAGTTCAGGCCGCAAGTGGCCCTGCACCCCGTTCAGGGCTTCCAATTCGTCGGGATGGAGGTTGTAGTTGAAATGGCCCAACACGGGGAGGCCCTGATGTTCCCGGACGAACTGGGCCTGACCATGATGGGAAAGGGTCAGCAGCCGCTCGGCCGGCGGCAGGACGGTGGGGAAGAAGGCAAGAAGGTGATTGAGGGCGAACTCCGCCGCATCGGTGGTGAACTCCACCCCCGGCAAAGCCAACAGGTGTTCGTCCATTTGGGCCAGCACTTGCGGGACGTACTGCCAGCGATAAGTTTCATCGTGCAGGAGAGGAGGTTTCCCTCCCCTCTCCTCCTCGAGATGGTCGGTCAGAAGGAGGAACTGCCGCCCCGCATCCACCACGCTTCGTTTGCGCTGGGGTACGGTGGCTGCCCCGTCGGACCAGAGGGTGTGACAGTGAGTTTCCCCCAAGGCCCAGCGGGTTGGGTCGCTGAGCAGCCGCGGACTGAACAGCCCCTCGTAATCTGCCTGCACGCTGCGGGCAATGGCCAGAGCCAGCGTTTCCTCCCCCGTAATCACGTCCAGCACAAGAAAATGCCGAGCAAAAACCCCACGCCAGCGTCCCCGCCGATACCACAAATCCCCCACCGGACGGTAACCTTCCTGGCGCACCAGAGTCCGCAGGCGTTCTGCTACTTCTGAGGCGGCCAGGGTGAAAAAACAGTCCATCTGCACCTCTCCCCGGGAGGTTCGTAGGTGCCGCCGGGCCGCCAGGTACACCCCGGCGCGCAGCGTTTCCGGCAGGCACGGCAGCGGCAGGGCGGTCACCGTTTCCTCCTCGATGGTGAGCGGTTCCGTAGCCGGCGCGTAGCGCAGGGCCACCGGCAGTGCGGGCAGGGGTGAGGGAGAGCAGAGGCTCACTCCCTCCTCCGGCTGCCAGTCCAGAGAGAGCAAATCGGCCAGCGTGGCCGCGAAGTCGGCCAGGCGAACTAACGGCACCGCGCACGGTTCCAAACCGCCCCCGGCGAAGAACAAGGGCACGTCCACTTCTTCCTTCTCCCCACCCCCGCATACTCCTGTCGGGCGTGTAGTCCCCCCCGTTTCGTACACCTTCGGCTGGAAGAGGGGCGACTTGTAGGTATCCCCCAGCAAGCACAGCGTGGGCTGAGAGGCTCCCGGCAGGGGGGTCACCTGGGCGCAGAAGGCCTCCAGATGATTTTCTCCCGTGAGCAAGCAACCCAGCACCAGGCGGGCCTGCTCGCACTCCTCCGGAGAGTGGAAAGTCACCTCGATATGCCGGGGGTGTACTTTCACTTCAGTAGGAGTGAGGTTATGGGACAGCAAGGCGCGGCGCAGGCGCGTTTCCGGGTCGCGCACCAGCAGGCGGTCATCCTCGTCCACCGCCACCACGCCAAAGGGAGAGGCCACGGCGAACAGGACGGTATCCTCCAGGCCGTTCTCCTCCACGCAGCGGACGATGCGGCCAATCTGCTCATCTGCCCAACGCAAGGAATCCTCAAAGGCCGTCAAATCAACGGCGTAGCCGGACAAAACGCGGTTGAGATTGATGAGGCCGACGGGGCCAGTCCCTTCCCTCCCCAACTGCTCGCTTACCCATTGGCAAACTTCTTCGGCAACGGTGGACGATACGGACTGGCCAAGTCCTTCCCAAGTGGCCCGGCGGGAAAGAGGCAGATTCCAAGTACGCACTCCCCGTTCGCGCAGGGCTGTGCACAGGCCCTCCGGCAGCAAAAGGGCCAGGGTGCGCTCCGTTGCCGGCAGGGGCAAGTCCACGTAGGTTGCGTACACCCCACGCGCCCGCAGGGCCGCCAAATGGGGCAGCGGCAGGCGGAACAAGTGTCCTTGGTTCAAGCCGGGCAGAATAAAAATGAGTGCCTTCCGCATGACCCCAATTGTAGCAAAAAGCCCCCCTGACGTCAAGGCTAAGGCCAAAAATGCCGTTTTACTCCTCCCCTTGACGGGGGAAGTTTTTGATGGTATAATTATCTCAACAACGTTAAATTCGCCGTTAGACCTGCCCCAGATTGAAATCTTGGGCTACGGTTACCCAGTCGGTTCTAAACCGACTTAACCAACTTCCGTTGGTTTGCTAAAGGTAGCCCCGAGTTTGAACTCTGGGCCAGAAGGCTGATTTCCTTTCCCAAAACGAACTTAAGCCCGGCGGTATTAAA
>DTZQ01000261.1 GCA_012961305.1 Armatimonadota bacterium
ACCACGTTGGTTTCGATTCTCACGCCCAACTTCTGGAGGGCTTCTATTTCGGCCCGCACGATGGCTTTGGGCAGACGGAACTCAGGAATGCCATAGGTTAGCACTCCGCCCGGCTCGTGGAGGGCCTCGAAAATGGTAACTTCGTGGCCCATTTTCGCCAAATCGCCGGCTGCAGTCAGTCCCGCCGGCCCGGAGCCAACGATGGCCACTCGCCTGCCCGTGGGGGGGGCTTTCTCCACCATCTCCTCCGAGCCGAGTTCCTCTGGATGCTCGCGGGCATAGTCAGCCGCAAACCGCTCCAAACGGCCTATGGCCACGGGCTGGTACTTCTTGGCCAGAGTACAGAGTTTTTCGCACTGGTCCTCCTGGGGACACACGCGTCCACAGACAGCGGGCAGGCTGTTGGTCTCTAAAATCTTTCGTGCTGCCCCCACGAACTCGCCCTGACGGATGAGGTCAATGAAGCCGGGGATGTCCACCTGCACCGGACAGCCTTCGACACAGCGGGGCCGCTTGCACTGGAGGCATCGCTCGGCCTCCCGCTGAGCCAGTTTCGGGGTGTAGCCCAGAGGCACTTCGTTGAAGTTGCGCCGTCGCACCTCCGGCGGTTGCTCCGGCATCGGCTGTCGGGGGATTTTGAGTTTTTCCTTCAACGGTTCCCGCTCGTTGCTCATCTGGTTCAAACCCTCATTTTAACCTTGACCGACCCCCACCCTTCCCTGCCTGACAACGTTCTAAGGCCAGGCGTTCTTGGGGCCGGTACATGCGCAGGCGGGCCATCAGTTCCTCGAAATTCACGGCGAAACCGTCGAACTCTGGGCCCTCTACGCACGTGTATTTGGTTTGGCCGTGAATGCTTACTCGACAGCAACCACACATGCCCGTTCCGTCTACCATGATGGGGTTCAGGCTGACGGTAGTGGGAATGTGGTAAGGCCGCATAACCTCCACCACGGCTTGCATCATAGGCACCGGCCCGGCCGCAAATACGTGGTCCAGGGGCCGGCCCTGTTCCAGCCATTCCCTTAACAGGTCGGTGACCAGCCCCCGATAGCCCAGGCTCCCGTCCTCCGTAGTGATGGCCAGTTCGTCGGATACCACCTGCAGTTCCTCGGCCAGGATGACCAGTTCCCGGGAACGCGCCCCGAGAATGGTCCACACCCGGTTGCCTGCTTCCTTCAGGGCCCGGGCAATGGGGTACACCACTGCCGTTCCCACCCCGCCGGCGATGGCCCCAACCGTGCCGAAGTTCTCAATGTGAGTGGGAGTTCCCAAAGGGCCGGTCAAGTCCCGAATGGCTGCGCCGACCTCCAAGTTGGACAGGTCGGTGGTGGTCTTGCCTACGCGCTGCACAATCAGGGTGATGAGGCCCCGTTCGCGGTCCACGTCAGCGATGGTTAGGGGAATACGTTCGCCGCCCTCGCTAAGGCGCAAAATTACGAACTGTCCCGCCTGCCATTTGCGGGCAATACGCGGGGCTTCGACTTCAAAACGGGTAATCGCCGGGGCCAGTTCCCGTTTGGCTACAATCTGGTGCACCGTTTTTCTCCTTCAGTAGGCATATAACTGCCCGTAGGGGCGGGTAGAGACAGGAATGATTTTGGTATACCGTTCAAAATCGAACACTGCCAAGTCCAAGTCCAATTCGGTCAAGAAGTCTTGTAAAATGGGGGTGAGGAACTTGATGTCCGATTCCTCCAGGTCGAAACATCTCACTTCCCGGCCCAGGTAGTGGGGGTCCACTTCCCCTCGAATGTATATTACCCCTCCATGCATTCCGGTCGCACAGTAATCGCCCACTACCGGACGGGCATCATCCGTAGTGGCTCCCAACAGGATAAGGTAGCCACCAGCCATATATTCCCCGAAGAAGTTGCCGGCTTTGCCTCCGACCACTAAAATGGGCTGTTGGTCCTGATAACCCTTCAAGTGAATGCCCACTCGATAGCCCACGTTGTCCCGCACGTACAACCTTCCCCCCCTCATTCCGTAGCCGACGACATCCCCGGCCAGGCCGTGTACCACCACTTTGCCGCCGTTCATGGTATTGCCTACTCCATCCTGGGCGTTGTTGTAGACGACCACGGTCGGGCCGTCCATGAAGGCGGCCAAATCCTGTCCGGGCACGCCGTAAATGTCCACCCGCACGCCCTGGGCAACGATGCCGTCGGCAATGTACCGCTGGCCCTCTACATTTACCAAGCGAAAGTGATGCTCTCCCTGGCGTATTCCCTCCCGTAGGCGTTGATTTAGTTCCCGATAATACATCCCGCGAGCGTCAATGACGGTCATGGTTCTTCTTACTGCTATCCTCCTCCAATCGTACAATTACTGGCTCTCCCGCCACAGGAGCCCAGACAATTTTCACCTCGGGACAGAGGGCGCGAATGGCGGCCTCTTCGCTGGCCAGGTAGAACGTGGACCCATTCTCGCCCACCACCAGAGGTCGCAACTTGACCCGGTCGTTGAGGCCAATGAGTCCGCCCGTGAAGCCAAACAGAAAAGCAAAAGGCCCATTGAGGGCGGCGGAGCCGTAAATCATGCGCAAGTGCGTGTATTCCTCCCGTTGGGGCGAGCCTAAGCGGTCAATGTCCTTCCAAAAGGGTGGGGCTAAGACCAGACAGGCTTGTTCAAAAGACAGTCCGTGCCGTCGCACCAGCAAATCCAAGAGGTAGGCTACCACCTCCGTGTCCGTCAGCAGCGTACAGTGGTAGCCGAACATCTCCAAATAGCGTTTGTTAATCCCGTAGGAGGAAATCTCCCCATTGTGCACGATGGACCAGTCCAGCAAGGTAAAGGGATGCGCTCCACCCCACCAGCCGGGGGTGTTGGTGGGAAACCGATTGTGGGCCGTCCAGAGATAGCCCTCATATTCGTCCAGGCAGAAGAACTCTGCCAGGTCCTCGGCATAGCCCACCCCTTTGAACGCCCCCATGTTCTTTCCGCTGGAGACCACAAAGGCTCCCCCACAGTGGACGTTGATGTGCATGACTGTCTGGACAATATAGTCGTCCGGCGACCGGCCCCGGTCAGTATCCGGGGGCTGCACAAAGTACCGCTTGAAATAGGGATGGTCGGACACCCGGGGGTGGTCAAAAAGTTTGATTTCCTCGCTTTGCGCGATTTCCAGGTTCCTCCTCAGATATTCCTCAGTCTCTTTGGTCAAATCAGGCCGGTCATACATTATGTGCAGGGCATAAAAGTCCCGGTAGTCGGGATAAATGCCATAGGCTGCGAACCCTCCTCCTAAACCATTGCCCCGGTCGTGCATGTTGGCAATGCCCCGCACAATGACCTCTCCCGAAACTCGTCGTCCGTCCCGGTTGAGGAAGCCGCACAATCCACACGCCCCCAAGTCCCTTTCCCGGCGCGGCGGCTGAGTAAAAGGATGCCGACGCTGTTCCATATTCCACCTACTCCCCTTTCCCACTGAAGTTTTGGTGTGACTACTCAGTCGGAGGCTGATATTCCCGCTTCCTTCGAGGACCGGGGAC
>DTZQ01000262.1 GCA_012961305.1 Armatimonadota bacterium
CCCCGGTCCTCGAAGGAAGCGGGAATATCAGCCTCCGGCTGAATAGTCACTTTGTAACATTTGACCATCAATTGGGGGTCAACTGACGAAGTCATCAGGCCGGCTTTACGCCCTCGGAGCCGAAGTGGGCCCACAGTTGCAGATGTAACGGTCTGGGCTCTGTCCGTGCCGGGCGAAGTCTTCTGCCAGCACCTCCCAGATGGCCCGTTTCTCCCGGCAGAGGGCGTAGGGAGTTTGCGGACTCACCCGCTCCAGTTCGTCAATTATGAAGCGGTAGACACGCAAGCGATATTCATCGGGAATTTCGCAGCCTTGGGCCTGCGGGACCCCTCTGGTTTGCTCCATGAGCGCCACGAACTCAGGGTCTAAGAGCGACAAATCCAGGTACTTTGCCAGCGCTTCGTAGTTGAGGAAGCGTAACGTCTCGAAGGTGATGAGGTCAGGGTGTACCTCGCTGAAGAGGGCCTCAATCATCTCGCGGTTTTCCGCCTGCCAATCGCGGACGGGAATGAGGGGCGAAAAACGGAAGCGGACGTGATAGCCCGCTTGCTGACACCTACGGGCTGCGGCGATACGGGCGTGCATAGGTGCAGTCTTCCTCTCAATGAGCGTGCTCTGGGTCGGCCCGCTCAGGCTCCAGCAGCAAACCGTGTGGCCCCGGTGGTCCAGGTCTAACAGGTAATCCACATGGTCGCTTTTGCCCACGTACAGTTCGAGATATTCCCCCTCGCGCTGGGCGAAGTATTCGATGAGCAGTTTCGCGCCGCCGTACTCCGGCTCAAAACAGACCGTATCGGTCCAGTTGTCGTACTGATAGAGCGTCTGGCCAGGCACCGTGGCCAGCCAAGCATCGAGCCGTTCCACGAACTCCTCGATGTTCAGCATGATGTTCACGAAACGCCCCAGGGAACAGTAGGCGCAGCGGAAGTGGCAGCCGACGATGGTGTGAAGTTGCCAGGCCGGCTGGCAGACCAAGCCTGTCCTGGCCCGCCAGGAGGCCGAGCCGCTCTCTCGCCAATCGAAGCCGCCGTAGCCGCTGAATTTGTGCATTGGATTCGCAAACAGGGCCGGGAAGTCCCGGCGGCGCCGCTCCCGTTCTTCAGGCGAATCCTCGAAACGAAAGCGGTTGAAAATGACCAGGGGCTCGATTTCCTCCTCCATGCCGTGGCGTTGGCCCAAAGTGGGGTCCAGGTCAGCGACCATCTGAGCCAACTCTGCATCGCCAACACGCTCGACCCTCTCCGCCTGAATGCCTGTGGCGAGCCGCTGCGCCCGCGCCCGCATTCTCGGGTCATCCTCAACGCCCTCCACGAGGCAAATCTTCTTCGCCTTAAGCGGTATCATGTTTCGTTATTCCTCCGGCTGCTCCCCTCGGTTCCTCCTCCCAGAATTGAGGCAAATGCTCGCGATGGGCCTCCAGTAGTTCCTCCAGCATGCGGTCGGCGAGGTCCAAGTTGAAGGTGGAGAGGTCCGACAGGAGCGCGCGCCGGGCGAGGGTGCGGTCGCCGGTGAGGGCTGCGTCCACCGTCAATTCCTGGGTAGCACACCAGTGGGCGATTACCCCGGCCACCGCCCAGGGCAGATTGCCCAGGGGCACCGGCCGGCAGCCGTAGGCTCCCATTAAGGCGGGAACTTCGACCACCACCTCGTCCGGCAGGTTGGTGATGTAGCCCCGATTGGGAACGTTCAGGTGGAAAACGGCGTCCGTGTTCCCCTCCAGCGCCTTGACAATTTCGAGCACCTGGGCTTCCTCACCGGTTCCCCGCGGTCCAAACAGTTCCCAATCCAGAGGCTCTTTCCCCTCTGCTTGGGCCCGCAACCGTTCGCGGAACTCGTCTCGGCGGGCGAGCCTTTGCTCAATGGGAAAAAGGTGAAGGCCGTATTTTTCCCGGTCCTCTGGGCGGCCAAGCAGGTGGGGGAAGAACTCGCTGACGTGGGTATCGCCGGGGCCGGGATAGTACCCGACGCGCCGGTAAAGGTCGTAGCAGAAGGGTTGCAGGCTGCCACCGGGCTGGGCCACTTCCGTGAAGCCGGGGAAGTTCGCCGCCGTGCGGGCCAAAGCCCCCTTTTCTTCCCCCGCCAACTCCCGCAGCCGAGCCTCTACCAGCGGATAGGCATCCCACTCCCGCCAGGTGAAATGCAAGGCCCAGACACAGTGGTTAATGCCCCCCGCCCATATCTTGGTCTCCGCCAGGGGGACGCCCAAAATGCCGGCCAGATACCGTCGAATGAGTTCTACCCCTATGCACAGGCCCACACATTTGACTTTGGTCTCTCGGGTCACCGCCCGGCAGAGCAGGGACATGGGATTGGTGTAGTTAAAGAGCCAAGCCTCGGGACAGAGTTCCTCCATGTCCCGGGCGAGGCCCACGAGAATGGGCACATGCCGCAGCCCACGAGCCAGGCCACCCGGCCCTACGGTATCTCCTACCGTTTGGATGAGGTCGTATTGTGCGGGGATTTCCAAATCGTGCCGCCAGGCTTCGGTGCCGCCCGCAGCCACGGTCACGGTGACGTAAGTGGCGCCGGGGAGCACCTCCCGTCGGTCAGGGCTGGCCTCCACAGTTAGTTCCGCACCTCTCTCCTCACTGAGCCGCCGGGCGAGTTTGGCGGTGAGGTCCAGGATCTCTGTGTCAATGTCCACCAGTCCGACCGTACTCCCCCGAAATTGAGGCGTGCGCACAATACCCCCCAACAGCGCGGCGGTAAACGCACTGCTGCCGGCCCCAATGAGGACGAATTTTCTGGGTTTCATGAGTTGAACCTTCCAGTAATCTGGGGTTTAGTAACTGCGTAGGTTGTCATAGTTTTTTTCTCCGAGTACGTTCATCGCTCCACTTGGGAGGTGAGAGCAGATAAACTGTGCCTGTATTATACAGGATTTGCGGCTGGGTGTCAAGAAAGTTGGACTTGCAACCGTAGTGGTTTTGTGCTATACTTAAAATAAGGGGTAGCAAATCGAAGGAGAAAGAAAAGGGCGAGTAGGGTAGTTAGGAGAAGTAACAGGGATAAGTTCTTTGTCCCGGGGAGGAAAAATTATGGCTAACCAACAACGGAAAGTGGGCATTTTAGTCGGCGGCGGACCTGCGCCGGGAATCAATGGAGTCATTGGTGCAGTGACCATTGGCGGGCGCAAACGTGGCTGGGAGGTCATCGGCATTTACGATGGCTTGAAGGGATTAGTCCAAGGCGACACCTCACAGGTGGTAGAGTTGGACATTCCCCAGGTATCACGATTGCATTTCTTGGGTGGCTCCCACCTGCGTACTTCGCGGGAGAACGTGCTTAAGGAGGTCGAAGAGGAGGGGCGCAAGCAGAAGGTTCCCGACCGGGATGAGGGTGGCAAGTTGGACCAGACCATCAAAGCGTTGCAGAGTTTGGGCGTTACCGACCTGGTGACCATTGGCGGCGACGATACGGCTTTCAGTGCGAGCCTAATTTGCGAATGGGCCAAGGGAACTATTAAGGTAGCCCACGTTCCCAAGACCATTGACAACGACTTGGATTTGCCAGATAACATGCCCACCTTTGGCTTCCACACTGCCCGGCACGAAATAGCCCTGGTGGTGCGCAATCTAATGGAAGATGCCCGCACCACAGGACGTTGGTACTTCATAGTGGTCATGGGGCGCAAGGCCGGTCACCTGGCCTTGGGTGCGGGCAAGGCCGCGGGAGCGACCCTGACCATTATCGGGGAAGAACTGGGCGACGACACCCCTCTGGAGGAGTTGGTCAAAATCCTGGAGGGGACGATTATCAAGCGCAAGGCCATGGGCCGCAACGACGGAGTAGCGGTCATTGCCGAGGGAGTGGCCTACAAACTCCGAGCCAGCGATTTGGAGGGGCGACCGGGGGTCAAAATCGAACTGGACCCCGCTGGTCATCCCCGCCTGGCCGAAGTGCCCCTGGCTCGCATCTTCAAGGAGGAAGTCCGGGAAGCCTTCAAGAAGCGAGGGCAGAAAGTTACCATCGTGGACATCACTTTGGGCTACGAGTTCCGCTGCGCCCCGCCCATTCCTTTCGACCAGGAGTACGTGCGCGACCTGGGAGCCGGAGCAGTGCGCTACCTGGCGGGAGAGATAGAAACCCCGGCGGGTGCGGAAAACGGAGCCCTCATTTGTCTGCAGGGAGGCCGTATTACTCCCCTACCCTTCACGGAACTGATGGACCCGGAGACGGGCCGTATGCGAGTGCGGTTGGTGAACACACAGGCAGATACTTACCGCATTGCTCGCGAGTACATGATTCGGCTGGAGAAGGCCGATTTTGAGGATGAATCCTGGCTGCAGCGATTGGCCGAGGCGGCCGGGATGTACGATGTAAACGCCTTTCGGGCCCGGTTTGCCTCTCTCGTGGGCTGACCTTGGTAGCAAGCCACGCGGTGCAAGGGGCGATTGACCATGGAAACTTGGGACGTTTTAGTCATCGGGACCGGCATTGCGGGTTGTGTGACCGCTTTGGAGGCCGCGGAGTTGGGATTGGAGGTGCGTCTGGTCACCGGCAGTAGGGAACCGATGGAGTCCAATACCGACCGGGCCCAGGGGGGCATCATCTATCGGGGTGAAGGGGATTCTCCGGAGTTGTTGGTGAAAGACATTCTGACGGCGGGGGCGGGGGTAGCCTCCCCTCGGGTGGCCCGATTATTGGCGGAGGAAGGCCCCCGCTTGGTAGAGGAACTGCTCATCCAGAAATGGGGGGTGGAGTTCACCCGGGACGAACAGGGGCAGTTGGATTTGACGCGCGAAGGGGGGCATCACCTCTCCCGCATCATTCATGCCAATGACCTGACCGGCCACGCCATCGAGATGGCCCTCATTCGGGCTGTGCAGGAACATCCCCGCATCTTCCTGCAGACCGGCTGTACTGCGGTGGATTTAATTACCCCTTCCCACCACGCACCGGACCCCCTGGCAGTGTACGAGCCTCTGGAATGCATTGGAGCCTACCTCTTCTGCCAGGACGCGGGGCAGGTGGAGACCTGCCTGGCCCGGGCTACGGTGTTGGCCACAGGAGGGCTGGGAAGGATTTACCTGCACACCACCAATCCCCCTCAGGCACGAGGCGATGGCTATGCCATGGCTGCCCGGGCCGGTGCCCGGCTGGTCAACATGGAGTACATTCAGTTTCATCCTACCACCCTCTACCATCCGGCGGCCGGGCGGTTTCTCATTTCCGAATCCCTGCGCGGGGAGGGAGCGGAACTTATCACTCAGGACGGACAACCCTTCATGCACAAATACCATCCCGACGGGGCCCTGGCGCCGCGCGACATTGTGGCTCGGGCCATTCACTACGAAATGCTGGAGCGGGGCGAGGAATGTGTGTATCTGGACCTGACCGCCTCCGGTATGACCCCGGCGCAGATTCGCGACCGTTTCCCCTACATCTACGAAACCTGCCTCCAGTACGGGATTGACATTACTTCCCAGCCCATTCCGGTCGTGCCGGCCGCGCATTACGAATGTGGAGGCGTGCTGGTGGACGAGTTCGGGCGAACGAACATCCAGCGGCTCTACGCAGTGGGAGAAGTGTCCTGCACGGGGCTGCACGGGGCCAACCGCTTGGCTTCCACTTCGCTGTTGGAAGGGTTGGTGTGGGGCTACCGAGCCGCCCACCACCTGGCGAAGCAGCAGTTTTCGCCCCCTCGGTGGGACATCCCACCCTGGCGTGACGAGCCCGGCCAAGTGGACCCGGCCCTGATCGCGCAAGACGAAACGACCATTCGCTACACCATGTGGAACTACGTGGGCCTGGTGCGCAGCAGTGCCCGTTTGGACCGAGCGCGGAGCGATTTGATTCGCCTGGCGGAAACCATTGGTCGTTTCTACCGCAACACCCGACTTACCGACTCCCTGGTCGGCCTACGCAACATGGTGGAAGTGGCCCTCTTGGTCACCCAGGCCGCCTGGCACAACAAGCAGAGCCGCGGCTGTCACTTCCGCGAAGATTAAACCACCGGAGGAACTTAAGGAGCATGAACGTTATTCTCATCATTTCGGACACCTTTCGCCGCGACCATTTGGGATGCTACGGCAACCATTGGATTCACACCCCGCACTTGGACCGTTTTGCCCACCAGGCAGTCATCGTCGAGCGGGCGTATTGCTGCTCGTTTCCCACCGTGCCTCACCGCAATGACGTGCTGAGCGGACGTTACACCTTCACCTATAAACCCTGGGCTCCCATAGACCCAAAGGAGGTGACCTTACCAGCAACGTTAAACCGCGCGGGAAAGGTTACGGCGTTGTTTGTGGATACTCCTCATCCCTTCGCCCCGGGGTTCAACTACCAGCGGGATTTTCAGTGCTGGGAGTTGATTCGGGGGCAGGAGCACGACCGGTGGAAGACCCACCCCCGCGAGGTCAAGTTTCCCTGTCAGCCTCACAAACTGCGCAACCCGGAGCGCACCGTGGTGCAGTACCTGCGCAACGTACACGACCGGTGCAGCGAAGCCGACTACTTCCCGGCCCGTACCATGACCGCCGCCGCCGAGTGGCTGGAGAAGAACTACGACACCGAGTTCTTCCTCTACCTGGACACCTTCGACCCCCATGAACCCTGGGACCCCCCGCAGTACTACGTGGACCTCTATGACCCCGGCTACGAAGGGGAGGAAGTCATCTACCCGCGTTACGACAAATGCGACTTCCTGACGGAGGAGGAACTCAAGCACTGCCGGGCCCTGTACGCCGGAGAGGTAACCTTAGTGGACCGGTGGGTAGGCTATTTGCTGGAGCGGGTGGAATCGCTGGGCCTGATGGACAACACGGCCATTTTCTTTACCACGGACCACGGTTTCTACCTGGGCGAACACGGCTACATTGGCAAGTCGCTCATCACCCCAGAGTACCAGCAGGCTATTCCCCTCTACCCGGAGGTGTCCGCCATCCCCCTGCTGGCCTACGTGCCCGGTTGCGAGGGCGGCAAGCGCGTGCCCGGCTTCGTACAGCCGGTGGACTTCATGCCCACCATTCTCGAGTTGATGGACGTGGAAATCCCGGAGACGGTGGAGGGCAAGTCCTTTGTGCCCCTGCTGGAGGGGAAGGTGGACAAAATCCGGGACTTCACCGTTTCCAGTCCGACCCTTTCCACCCCCCACCTCGAAGTGCCCCATCCCACCAATCGAGCCTCGGTTACCGATGAAGAGTGGATGCTCATCTACGGGAGCCAGGTGGACCGGATAACCGATGAGGAGACTACGCAGATGGTGGACAGCCTCCTGCGGCGTGTGCGCACCTTGGAGAAGGGACCCATTCGGCCGGAACTCTACTACTTGCCGAAAGACCCCCATTGCCATCACAACGTAATTGACCAGCATTGGGAGGTAGCCGAGCGGCTTCATCGCCAGTTTTACGAACTCTTGGCGGCTGCCGGCGTGCCGGAGAAACACCTGCGGTTCTTCCGGGAACTGTAAGTGCACCGTTGCCTAAGGGGGTTGACAACTGTTCAACAATGTAGTATAATGGCAGG
>DTZQ01000263.1 GCA_012961305.1 Armatimonadota bacterium
CTCTCGCCCCTTTACTAAAACCAACTGAAGTTGGTTGAGTCGGTTTCAACTTGGTAACGGTAGCCCAAGATTTCAACCTTGGGCAGGTCTCCTGGCGGGAAGTTCAAGAACCCATGAACTCGTAGTCAGCATCCTCACGAATCTCCTCCTCACTTAGGGGGCGGGTCCATATCTTCAACTCGTCTATGGCCCCGATGAAGAGGCCTGGCGTTTCGGCCTTCGGCGGCTCGCCTCCCCAGGCATCACGCCCGATGACCAGAGGCTCACTGTTGGTGCAAAGCGGCACTTGAACCCGGTGGACGTGCACCGCCTGGCCGTTCACATAGAGGGTAACTTGCTTGGCCTCCTCCACCACCACCGCGATGTGCTGCCACTGGTTCGGCTTAAGCACCGCGGGCGAGGCGCAGTTGTAACTCCATTGGCCCTCCCGGTCGGTCGCTTCAAAGGTCAGGCGACCTTCCCGCAGGCAAACCACGAAGGGCGTCCAAGTGTTGCTTACGCGCTTGGCCAGGATGCCCCGCCGACCGCTGATTACTTTCGGGTTGAGCCAGGCGGTGAGGGTGAAGTTCCGCAAATTGAGGGCGAAGCGCCCTCCTTCGGAATCACCGGCAACGGCGTAGGAGTTGCCGTCCAGTTCCATCGCTTCTCCCCGGTGCCCTGCGGTGAGGCGAACCGTGCCGACTGCCGTCGCTGACAGGTCGAGTTCAGCCAGGGGCGTCGTGGCGCTCAGTCGCCCTTTGACCAGTTCCTCAAAACCCCACTGCACCAGCGGTTCCCGGCGCTGGGCCAATTCAGCCAGCCTGGCTCGCCACTTGCGCTTCAGGGCGGCAACGTCGTAGACCTCCCGCCCGCAGTCCACGAAGCGGTTGTTGCGCAGGAGCACCCCGATGCAACCTTCACTCACCCGAATACCCACGTCGGCGTGCTCAATGAGATTGCCTTCGAGGAGAACGTTCTCTACCGAGGCGTTGCTGCCCTGAACCTCAATGCAGGCGTTGTTGTGCAAACGATTGCCCCGCACAACACAGCCGAAGTTGAGGCTCTGCGGATGGGCGAGCACGCCGATATGCGACGGCCCTGCCGCTTGTGCGTTGTTCGCTCCGAAGCGATAGGAGTTGCCCTCCACGATTTCATTGCCCAGGAACTGGACGTACAGGTCGGGTTGAACCCCGCCCGTGTACAGGTGGCCGAAGGCATGATAGCCACCGGCCCTCCAGCAGCGGTTGTTCGCCACGACGTGCTCAATCGCCGTGCCGTAGAATTGGATGGCAATACCCACGTCGCGAAATTCGTTGTCGTAGAAGAGGTAGCGCTGATGCATCATCGTGATGGTGAGGCGTGAGGTTTCGTCGGGGGCGACGTCAAAGGGGCGGTCCAACTGCACCCGTTTTCCCTCCCAGGAGCGCAGGTAGCGCCACTGCCCGCGACCCCGTCCCGCAACGATGGCCACCAGCGCGTTGTGCCAATCCCGCTGACGCCAGTTGGGTTCGTCGGCCAAAACGAGTTCCTTCCCCCGACACTCCGCGACCGCCCCGAAGTACGCCCCGCCCCCGGCATCGGAGGTGAAGGCCTCCCGGTCCCAACCGTGCAGGTTTTCATAGACGTTGTGGGCGGTGAAAATATGGCGCGAAACGCCCTCAGGGCCGTAGCAGGCATAACTGCCGCCGGTGGACATGAGGTCTGCACCGACAATGCGGTTGTGCTCGAAGACTACATTCTCGCAGCAGTTGAAATTGTACCAGCCCCAGCGGCCGTTGTGGAGGATGTTGTTGGCCACCAGCGCGCCCACGACGCGGTACAGGTAGAGCGAACGCCCCGAACCGTAGAGGTCACAATCGGTGATGCGAATGTCGGGGCCACTCAAGCGAACGGTGTCTCCGCCGCCGGTGGACAGCCGCAGGGCGGTGCGAAAGCGGGCGTCCACTTGCTCCGGCTTCAGATGTCCTCGATAGGCGTCGGCCCGAATGCGCAGGCGCGCGAGGCGCACGTGGCCGGAGCGCTCTGGAACTCCGCTCATGTCGGAAGCGATGAGGTGCCGGTGGTTGCTGCAATAGATGGTCAGGTCTTCGAGGGCGAAGTGGTGCGTTCCCTGGAGCCAGACCTCAGGTGGCTCGTCGGTGTCGGGAATGCAGAGGGCCGTCAACTCGCGCCCGGCACCGCGCAGGGTCACCCGCGGTGGGATTTCGAGGGTCTCCGTCACGAAGAACCTTCCCCGGGGGAGGAGCACGATGGCCCCACCGCGCTCCTTCGCTTCCTCCAAGGCGGCTTTGATGGCTCCGGTGTCATCGGTGGCATCGTCGCCTCGGGCTCCGAAGTCGGTCACCTTGAGCCTGGGCAACGACTTCTCCTTGCGGGGCACAACGGCTAAGGGCAAGGGGCCACTCCAGCCGTCGCGCCCGCCGTAGCCGTTGTGAACCCAGAGTTCGTAGCGGCCTGGGGTCAGGTGGGCGGGCACGGTTACGGTTAGCGACCAACCGTCGGCGGAGGAGGGTCGCAAGTAAGTCACCTCGCCCTGGGGCGAGCGCAGGCCCACCATCGGTTGCCGGGGGCCGAGTTGCAGGCACCTGCCGAAAAGGCGAAGCACGCCGCCGGGATGGGTCGCCGCATCTTCCCAGCGCCACGCTCCAAACGGCGTTTGGGAGACGACACAGTCGCCCAGCGCCCACCACATTTCGGGGCAGTTTACCAGCGCCGGGGTCATCTCCCCGCTCGGAGAGCGCAAGGCAAAGGCGTAAATGCCCAGCCCGCCCAAATCGGGCAACTCGAACATCAGGGCCGTTTCGCTCGCCTGCAGCGGCTTTACCCTTTGCCGGGCGCGGGCGTCGGCTGGAAAGGGCCTTGGCTCAGTTTTCAGCGGTGTCGGCCTGCCGTCGCTCAGGCGTACCACTTCGATTTCGAAGCGCTGGGCAGCGGGAAAGTGCCCACACACCATCACGGTCTGCTGAGGCTTGACCGGCGCGGAGACCCAAAACACCTTGCCTTCGGCTCCCAAGGTCCCGATGGACAGAGCAGCCATCGCAACCGGGTCAAGGAACAGACGTAGAAGGCTCATTTTACTCTCCCCAAACTTCAGAGCAAACGAGTTTTTGCCCCTCTTGCCCCTCTCCTTCCTCCCCGGTGAGCGCGTCGAAGTAGAGGATGGAGCGGGCCAGTCCGTAGTTGGCAATGAAGGTCACGTCATCGTGGTCGCCCATAGGTTCCTTTTCCAAGCCCCGGCCGTGATAGGCGACGTAGATGCCGTTGTCCTGAAAGTGGCGGGTGGTCCCGTACCAGCGCGAGGCTAAGACGATGTCGTCCCCGTACCAGACAGCACCGGGGGAGGAACTGCTCTGGGTCCACTCGTCATAGTACCGTTTGACCATCCAGCCCTCGCGCACGGAACGGTCGGCAATCTGCACCGCGTCGTAGTAGCAGGCCTTGCGCGACTTCTCCCTCACCATGCCCGCACCGATGAAATGAATCCGTCCCTCCGGTCCGGCCTCCGGCGTGGTCTCGAAAATGAGAATGGGCCGCCGCGTTCCGCGGGCCTGGCCCTGTTCCCCCTCCACCCAAACCTTCTCCCGCGGCACCAGCCCGGCCTCGTCGGATTCCCAGACGAACCGCCGCACCTGCCAGCGGCTGGGTCGCTTTTCGTCCTGGTCTTCGCCCGTGCCCAACAGGAGTTGGTTGCGGATGGTGTCCACCGCCGGGCCCGGTGGGAAGGTGCTCTTGCAGCCGAGGTTTCGGGCCGGCTCCACTTCGTCGCCCCGCACGAGGCAGTACTGCACCTCTGCCTCCGGCCCCCTCCAGAGGAAGACCATTAACCTGCCCCCGTATTCCACCGCAGTAACTTCCACCCCCGCGCTGGCGGGGATTGCCCTGGCCGACGTCCAAGTCAGGCGTTCCCCTTTTCCCTCCTTCCCCCGCACGTACTCTATGCCGTTGAGCGTGGGATAGAAGAGGTAGAGTTCGCCCCCATGGGAGACCGCGTAGGGGTCGCCCCGGACTGCGGCGGAGACCACTTCGACCGGTTCACTCCACTGCTGGTCGCCCTCATAGATGCGCATCATCACCGGGCCGGTGGGCGGGTTCGCGTCCTGCTCCTTGCGTTCCTCCTCCGTAAGGCCCTTTGGGGCCCGAACGTAGAACAGGTAGAGCCTTCCCTCGTGGACGGCTAAGAACGGTGCGGCGATGGTTCGGCTGTCCAATTTGTGCCGTTTCCCTCCGTAGACGCTGTAGCCGTAGTTGATGTCGGCGCAAATTGGTCCCTCCTCGAAGCGGCCATTCCAGTTCCAATCAACCCAGGTAGCCTTGCCGTCGGCCTTCAAGCGGTAGCGGTAGGGGGGGCCGGCCAGGAACTTCACCTTCTCCAGGGGATAGGGCAGCCGCTCAGAGAGGCGATGTTCGTAGAGCACCAGGTCGCGGAACTCGCCGCTGCTGTAGTGAATGGCCTGGGGATTGCCGTTGAAGGCGTAGTTGTAGGCGTAATTCATCAGGCTGGGGTAGAGCGGACACCACCGCGGGCTCCAGCGCCCGGTGTGGTCGAGGCCCAACTGGTGGCCGAACTCGTGGAGGAAGGTGGCGTACAGTCCGCGCACTCCGCAGCCGCCCATGTCGGCCAGTTGCCCGGCCTGTCCCCCGCCGCCGCTGGTGATTTGCATCCAGTGGGCTATCCCTCGGTGGGTTTTCGGGAAATGGCGTTGGCCGTTCTCGCGCCAGCCGCGCTTCCCGTCCTTTTCCTTGGACAGCGGCTCGCGGAAGATGGGAATCAGGTTCAGCCCCGGCCGCCCATCCGGGTTCTCCACCGGCAGTTGGGCGTAGTGGCGCACGATGCGCTCAAACTCCCGCTTCACCGCCTCCGGCTTCACGTCGTCGAAAGGCTGGACTTCGACCACAATGTCCTTGTGGAGCGGGTTCGCTCCCCAGGTAGGCAGGTCGAGTCCTCGAACGCCGCGAACCTCCCAGCCATCTAAGAGGCCATCCTCGTCCGTATCGCGCCGGAGCGGGTCGGTTCCCAGGGCCTTTTCTTCCTCCCTCGTCAGTCCGTCCGCATCGGGGTCCGGCTCGCCCTCGGCGTAGGTGAGGTAAACGAGGATGTCCTTGCCGACGAAGGGCCGCGGCGAGCGGCGGTAGCGAACCACATCCGCCCGGCCATCGCCGTTGAGGTCAGCAGTTAAGGTGATAAAGGGAGGGGGAGTAGTGGCCAGTTCCGGCAGTTCCCAGGCCTCAGCCGGGTTGCCCCCCGGCCAAACCTGAGCGCCCACCAGCAGGTCGTCCCGACCGTCGCCCTCGAAATCCCCCACTGCCAGGTCGCCCAGAGGCGAAGTCGGCTCCGGCGGCTGCTTCAACGTTTCGTCCCGAAGGGCAGCATCGTCCAAGTAGGGCCAAAGCCAGCGCGGTTCTCCCGCCCAGGGGTTGCGCGAGGGGGTGAGTTGGTTAGAAAGTGAGTTGGGGAACCACCTTTCCCCTCTCCAATCCACGCCGCACCCTTTCGCCACTCGCCCGAACCGGATTTGCCCCTCAACGGTGGAAGCCACCAATTCATCCCGCCCGTCGCCGTCGAAATCGCCCGCCACCAGCGACAGGGGTGGGGGCCGAAGGGTGTACCGCTCCGCCGCCAACCGCCGCAGGTGCCAATCCGTTACCACAGAATTAACCGCCGAGGTCCGCAGAGAATTAGGGCCAGTGGGCCAGTGGGCCAGTGGGAAACGAGTCGCGTTGCCAAGTTGCCCCATTGCCCCGGTGCCCAGTTGCCAAGTTGCCCCATTTCCCCTGCGCCTCTGCCGAGCAGAAGTCGCCTTATTCCACAGCAGCCAGAGGGCCCCGTGGCTTCCGGCGAGGGCCACATCGTCCCTTCCGTCCCCGTCGAAGTCGCCCACGGCCAGGCGCGGCTTTGGGGGAACGGAAGGCAGCCTCAGCCAAACCTCGTGTCCGGCGAACTTGCCCCCGGCGAAGGAATGAGCCACCCGCAACTCTCCGTTGGGAAACAGGCCAACTACATCTGCGCCCAACGTCCCCGCAAGTTCCCCCACGCCGGCGGCCAGGCAGTCCCTCCCGAACCGGCGCAGGCCTTGGACGTGGTACAGACACTTTTCGCCCTGTCCGTTGAGGGCTACATCAATGATGCAGTCCCCACGCGGATAGACGCACAGCAGGTCTCCGAACCCGTCGCCGTTGGCGTCGCCCACGAGTGGATGGCGAGGCGGGGCCCCGAAATAATGCGCCCAGGTGAAGCCGGGCGTGACCTGAAGGTCGGCCCGGGTCGGGAAGCAGAGGGCAAAAAAAGAGGCCCAGCCCAGTAAACAAAGGGAAGTCATGGCTCCTTTCAAACCGCCAAGGGCACCTTCACCCCGCCGTTCTCAGCCGACTGCTTAGCGGCCTCAATGAAGGCCACAATTTCTATTGTCTCCGCAATGTCCAGGGGCGGCTTGCCAGTTTGGAACATCTCCACCACGCGCTTGAGGAGTTCCCGGTAGATGTAGGCGGTACTGATGGTTGCGGGGACCACTTTCTTCTCCCCAAAGGCAGTAAAGCCGTAACTGTGGGCGCCGGTCCGGGTGCCGCGCACCGTTCCTATTCGTCCTTCCTGCCAGCGGCCCACCACCACTTCGGCCCCCTCCTCAAAGATGCACCACACCTCCTCGCAGCCTGGGCCCATCAGGGCGTACAGGGTCTCTACGGCGTGAATGCCATAGTGGAACAGCCCCGGATTGCGCGGATGGAGCGAGGCCGGACTGTAGGCATCCGCGCCCACTATCTTCCCGATTTCCTCCCTGCGGGCCAACACGTCCTGTACTTCCAAAGCGTAGCGCAGGGAGGAGGAAGAAAACAGGGGAGCATTGTGCTCCCGCGCCAGGCGGGCCATTTCCTGGGCATCAGCCAGGGAGCAGACGAAGGGCTTGTCCACGAACGTAGGCAGTCCCGCCTTCAGGAAGGGCCGCGCGCGCTCCAAATGCACACTCCCATCCTGAGATTCCACGAACACGGCGTCTACCTGGCCTAACAGGTCCTCCGGCCGGTCCACTAATTCCACCCCGTACTTCTGCAACTGGGCCGTGTATTCGGGGATGCGTTCCGGGTAAATCCGGGAGGTGCCGGGGCAGCCTAAGACCACCTGTACCCCGTCCACCCATTGCTCTTCGCTGATGTCCACGTGGTTGAGCCGCTGGGTAAACGCCACCACGTGGGAGGTGTCAAAGTCCACAATGCCGGCGCGAATCATGAGCCCTCCTTTCCTCGGCGACCGGATAAGCGGTCAGCCATTAGCCCTCACCCGCCACTTGGCCTATGGCCTGACCGTCAATTGGTTAATAGGTCAGTAGGACAATTGACCCGTTGACCCATTAACGATTTCCCGCCCAGGACAAAGGCTGACCGCTGAAGGCCGAATCCTTGCATACCAAAGTACCCCCGACCCCCACGGGCCGGGGCGGTTTGGGCAATGAGGCAACGAGTCGAGTTGCCAAGTTGCCTAATTGCCCCGTTGCCTATTGGGGGTTAGCCAGGCAATCCCCGGCAGGCTAAGTAGTAGTTACGATTGTAGCACACCTTCGCCCGCCCGTCAAGGGGAAGGGGCGACCACCGCCCCAAAATTTTGCGGCGGGGTCTTGACAGGGGTGGGATTTTGTGGTACACCCTCTCCAGCAACAACCGCCCGGTGGACAACGGGATGGAAACGGGGCGTGGCTGAAACCTGCTCTTACTATGAGGACGATGACACAACTCTATGCATCACGCATAACCCTCCTGAACCACAACGGCTACAATAGCAATAGGCCATAGGCTGTAAGCGGACAAGTTCAGTCCCCTGAGGGGGGACAAGAGGTATGGCCGAATTAAAACTGGCTTTGCGTTTCTACTGGTTTGCCGCACCTGAGGGCCAGGCGCAAATCGAGGCCCACACCGGCCGGCGGGAAATCCAGGTCTCCATTCCTGTGGAGCAGGCAGCGTTGGTGTTGGTGGACGTTTGGGACCGCCACTACATGCTCAGCCATCAGGAGCGGGCGGTGCGGATTGTGCGGGAGAAAATGGCTCCCTTGGTGCAGGCCGGTCGGGCCGCCGGTTTGACCATCATTCACGCCCCGGCGCCCGGAGCGGCGCAAAAATATCCCCAATGGGTACGCTATGCCGACCATGCCGACCTCTTTGGCGCCGAACGCCCGCCTGAGGACTGGCCGCCCCGGGAGTTCCGCGAGCGCCAGGGCGAATATGCCCAGTTCAGCAAAAACTGGCCTCCCCCGCCCCTCAAAGATTTAATTGAAGAACAGCAGCGAACCCGGCTGATAATGTCCGAGGTGGCTCCCCAACCCGACGATTTCGTGGTGGCCACTGGCGCTCAGTTACATCGCCTCTGCAAGCATCGGCGGCTCCTGCACCTTTTCTACGCTGGCTTCGCGGCCAACATGTGTGTGCTGTATCGCGACTATGGCCTCCGGGCCATGGCCAACCGGGGCTACAACTGCATCCTGGTGCGCGACTGCACCACGGCCATTGAGGCGGCTGAAACTGTGGACTCGCTTCTGCTCACCGAGGCGGCTATCTATGGGGTCGAAATGCTCAGCGGCTTCAGCGTAACCACGGAGGCCCTAATCGCTGCCTGCCAGGGTGCCAAGTAGCCGCAGTAGGTCGGCAACGGAGACAATACTTACTCCCTCGTGTTTTTCTCCCCTCGAGGAACACATTCACTGCCCCCGCACCGCGTACACGCGGAAATTGTCGTAGTAGGCTTTAGTGGGAGCCATCTGACGCAGGCCAATTTTGCCCCCTCCAAGCACCGGGCCGTAGGTCTGCCCGTCGTCCACAAAATCAATGATGAGCCGCCCGTCAATCCCGAATTGGATGTGGGCGCCGCGTTTGAACAGGGTAAGGCGGTAGGGGCCCAAACCGCCGCGCGGGAGGATGGGGTCCTTCCCGATGGATACTAAGTAGAAGCCGAAGTTCTTGCGCAGGTTGCACTGGCCCGTCGGCTGACGGATGTTGCGGAAGTAGGAGATGTGGTAGGCGTTGATGGCCCCTTTGATGTACTGCCGAAACGTCCCATCGCGGGGCGGCAGAGCGGGGTCAAAGAGGTCCTCCCCCTGGCGCCCCTTGGCGGCGAAGAAAACGATGCACAGCCCCTCCTCATAGGCCGGAGAGAACTCCCACTCGGCCAAGAAGGAGTCCGGGAAGTCCCGCTTGTTCCACAGAACGATGTGTCCGTTTTCGGTCGGCTTCTTCGATTCCATGTACAGCCAGCCGTTGCGGATTTCCACTCGTCCCGGCCCCTCCAGAATCCAGTCGGACACGTCACCGCTGAAGTCGTTTTCGTAGAGCAAATCTCCCCGGTAGGGTTCCACGTCAATGGCCCGGTTGTACACCACCAACCCTTCGTCAGTCGGGCGGTCGGCCGGGGTCAATCTGGCGACGGCGGCGATGTCTGCTTCCCCCAGCATTAGGGAGTACACCCGCAAATCGTCCACCGGCAGGCCGGAAGCCCCTATGCGAAGGCGGGTTGGGGGTTTTGTGGGAGTCCAGGGCAATCCAAACCGCCGGCGTTGTATCCGTCCCCCCAGGTACAAAGTGGCCTCGCCGGTGGCCGCATTCCAGGTGAAGGTTAAGTGATACCACTTGCCGCCCTTCCAATGGGTGTAATCGAAGCCTATCCGTTCCTGCTGCCCCTCCTGGGTCTTCCACCGCACTTGCAGGGCCAGGTGGGAGGTTTCCGCCAGGGTCAGGCGCAAGCCCCACGGCCCGTCCATTTGCAGCAGCGTCCAGCGCCGGGCCTCTTGGCGATGGCGCAGTTCCTCCGGCGGGCACACCCAGAACATTACCGTGCCACGGGCCGGCAGGTTGTTCTCCGGCAGGGGCAAAGTGGCTCCTACTTTTCCCTCCGCCGTCAGGAGGGCCTGGCCCAACCGCCCTTCGACGAAGGTACTGTCCTCGCCCAACTTCCCCGGCACCGTGCCGTCAAAGGGCACCTGGAGCAGGGGCGGCACCGGTTCCACCGCAGTCCCTACTTCGGTGAGCAGAAGCAAACTTCCCCCCACGCTCAGGCAAATTAAGTTGCGCATGGTTGTCTCCCTCTCAACCTCTCGCCACCTGTACCCAGGTCACCGCCGAGCACAAAGAACGCGCTGAGACCACGCTGAGGAAAATGTGTCTTATGGCCTATCGCCTATTCAACCCTCGGCCTTAAGCAGGTCGAGGCTGAACATTGCGCACCCATAAAGGGTGCGGCTACCTCTCCGCTATTACTTGCGGCGGGTGGTGCAGGCGGGCGTAGTCCTCGGCCCCGAAGCGGGCGTCCGGCTGGCCCGGATGGAAAACGTAACTGAGTCGGGCCTCCGGCGCGCTGGTGTTGAAACTGACCCCGCCCCAGGCCCCAGCGTCCCAATAAGTCAGGTTCCCAAACTCGCTTTGGGCCACGCAGGAATGGGCCCATTCCGGCGTGTAAACCACGTACCACTGCGGACGTGGATTTTGGCCGATAATGCCCTCCCCGTCACCCTGTCCGTCAATTACAGCCCGGTGTCCTGCGTTGTCTTCAAACTGCCCCGACAGGCCATAGTAGGCCCGACTGTAATCTCCCCCGGCCGGGTTGGTCACCCGAATGTGCAAGTCGAACCGACGGGGATAAAAGAAGTAAGTCTTCTCGTAAACTACCCCGCCGGTGAGGGTTTTCCTCACCGCTACCACCGTCCGGGCTGGTCCCTCGGCAAGCACGCGGAAGTAATCTACCGTTCCCTGCTCTCTCACCCAACCCGTCTGCCCCGAGGAGTAAACTAATCCGGTCCATAGGCTGCGCTGCGGCATCTGCCCCAACTTGTTGTACAGGCGGACGATGACCCCGTCCTCAAACTCCGCTTGGTAGCCGAGGGTCTCCACCGCTTGGGCCTCTTCTTTCCATTGGCCGCCGAAGGGCGGGCGGAAAGAACGGCCCGGCGTGGCGTCGCTCAGGATTTGGAAATACCGCGTAGTGTGGGGCGGAGTTTCGCCGGTCAAAATCCACACCAACTCGCCGCGGGTGGTCACCTGGGGCTGAGGTTCGAACTGGGCCGGAACGAGGCGCGGATTTCGCCCCTGGGCGTCGGTTTCCACCACCCGTACAGAGGCGGGATTGAACCGGGCTGCTGCCTCGCCCAAACGGGTCGCAAAATCCACTTCCCACACCACCGGTTCATCCCGCCGGGCGTGGTCACCGCTGTCCACGCGCAGGGAAAGGCGGTGCGACCAGCGGGTCCAGTCAGGGGATAGGGTCAGGGGCACCACTGTTTCATTGTTGGCCGCAATGAGTTCCCTTTCCCCCTCATCCGCCGTCAGGGTAATCCGTATCTGGTGGCGGCCGTCCAGGGTTTCCGTGGGCAGGCGGAGGGATATGGTCTGCTCCCCGCCGGGCGGCAGGGTTACCACCTCGCTGGCGGTCGGTTCCGGCTCCCGGTCCAGGAACAAGCGCACCCGCGCCCGGCCCACCGGACGGCGGCCGGTGTTACGAACCTTTACCCGCACGGTCACCGGTTGGCCCTGGGTCGGCGCCGGTGGCTCGAAGGTCACCGCTTCCGGCGTCACCTGCAAATCAGGGGCTGCCGTTGCGGGCCCGGCGGCCAGTTCGTAATTCGCCCAGTCCGGCGCAGGGAAGATGGTCACCGCCTCTCCCTCTGTCTGCCAGCGGGCAACCTGCTGCCGTTCGCCTCGCTCATCCAGCACGAACACCCGCGGGCCCGTGCGGTCCCAATCGGGCACCAGCCGGGCGGGACGAATCTGCACCGGGCCTTCCCCTCTCAGGTTGAGCCGCAGCAGGTGTGGCCCGGCGACCCGTACCGTCACCTGCCCCGCGGTGACCACCGCGCCGAAGTCGTGCCGTTTCCCGTTCGCATCGGCAAAGAGGTAATCGGGCGTCTGGATGAAGGTCACCGCCCGGTCGCCGACCTGGGTGCGGTACTGCCGAAGGCCGTTGCCCAGGGCCAGAAAACCGTGGGGGGCCAACAGGTAGGTTTGGCCCTCGAACTCCAGCCGGTAGGGTTCCTCGCCGAAGTTGACGAACACCTCCACGCCGGAACTGAAGCGGGTGTGCTGCACCGCCCGGTCGGGGGTCACAAACTCATGGGTCAGCATTTCGTCGAAGCCCGTCCGTTCGTGGGCCTTGCAGGTGTTCCGATAGGTTTGCAGAAAGCGTTCGCGGTTCTGCTTCCAGCCGTAGCCGCCGTGTCGTTGCGGCCGGGCCCACATCAGGGGGATGGTCCCGTAGAGGAGGTTGAACAGGTCCTTGCGGTCGCTCAGTTCCGGGGCCAAAGCATACAGCCACCCGCTGCTGTCGCCCCAATACCAGGTAGTTACGACGCAGTCATGGAACACCAACTCCCACAGCGGAATGCGGTAATAATAGCCCAACCCATAGGTCAGATAGGCCTCGCTAATACCTTCCCGCGTCTCCGGCGGACGCAAGTGGCCAGCCGGCCAGGAGTAGAAGCCGCCGCTCATCATTCCCTCGAAATAGTCGGCCACCGGCACGGTCCAGGCCCGTCCGTGTTCCCCCCCGGTGACCAGTCCCATCTCCCGCACGGTGCGCAGGAGGGCCTGTTTGCTGTGCTTGTCCTCAGTGCGGGTCTGGGGGTGGGCCGGATGGTAACACTCAAAAAGCCCCTCCGCCGGGGTCACGTCGCAGAAACGGGCGTTGAAGGGATATTTCTTCAGCAGCGGTGGCACGAACCGCCGGGCCATCTCTGCTGCCAGCGCGGAGCAGCGTTTGTAGTATTGCCTCTTTTTGTCCCAGGTCAACCAGCCCAGTTGCAGGGAGCCATCGGCCCGCTGGATGGCCTGTTCGGCCACCGGTACGTGCACCCGGTCCTTGATTTCCGGCGCGTCCAGAATGTCCACGTAGTTGTCGTACTCGCCCACCAGGTAACCCAAGTCCACCATTTCCTGCATGGCCTCCGGCGACCAGCGGCCATTGATGAGCAGCCGGTCTATGCCCGCGGCTTTGGCCTCCCGGGCGAAGCGCACCCCCTCGGCCCCCCAGATGTCCGATGCCCCCAGCAGCCGTCGCAGGTTGGGGTTCCGAGCCGCCTTCTCCCGCAGGGTTACCACCAAGCCCTGTCGCTGGGCGAAACGGCGGTAAATTTTGGCCAACGCCACATATCCCCCGGCGGGACTGAACTCATAGCGCACCCGCCGGGGATAGCGGAAAGTACCTTGGGAGGGTCGCCAGACCACCTGCGGCACCAGCCGGTTGCCCTCGGCGCTGCGCTCCAACACGAAGGCTGCATCGTCAGGGGTCTCCAAAATGCAGGCGTATCCGTTCCCCCGGACCAAATCCACCAAGCCCATCCAGGGCATGTCCAGATTGGCGTAAACTATGTACCGCCGCCGCAGCCAAGAGAGGTCATCCGCGGGAATGAGCAGGCCGTTGGCATAGGGAGAAAAGCACAGCGCGCCCTGTTCGGCAGGGAGGGAGAAGGGTGGGGGATAAGCCAGTTCCTCCAAAGGGGCATTCCGGTCGGGCAGGTCTACGGTGAAGACCAGGGCGGCGGTTTCCTCTGGCAGGGTCGCTGTAATCTCTGCCACAACTGGTCGCAGGCGGGAGTCCGTACTCTGCCAGGTAAAGGCCAGGCGGTTCGCGGCCAAACGGCGCAGGTTGGTCAACTGGGGACGCTGGCGGCGCACGGCAGCCACGCGCACCCTTTCGGGCACCTTTCCCTGGGCATCGGCTAACACCGCCAGGGCAAAGGTCGTCGGCGCGGAGTGCACCCAGGTGCGGGGGAAATAAATTTGGCCTTCCCGCCGGCCCCGCCCGTCGGCGTCGTTCACTCCCACGGCGAAGCGAAAAGCGGTTCCCATCTGCGGCTCTTCCACCGGCAGGGCGGACCAAGGCACGGCGGCTTCTACCGTGTAGCCCTCCTCCGCCGGTCGCAGGGCCACTTTCGCTTCCCTCAGTTCCCGCCGAATGAGGCTGGCCAGGGAGCGGGCCGGGGCGAGGCTCAGGCCTATCTGTCGCCGATTCACCCAGAACTCGGCGGAGTCCCGTTCCCACCAGCGCAGGGTGCCGGGCGGGGCAAAATCGCCCACCTCATCGCGCACGCGCAAGGCCAAATAGAGCCCCGCGGCGTCCCAACAGACCGCCACCTGCGCGCTGCAATCGGCGTTGTTGTCCACCTCCCGCGCATCGGCCAGCATATCGGCGGTGAGTTGCAGGGACAGGGCCGGGCTCCATTCGGCAAGGTCGCCGTCCACCCGTATCGGTTCGCCCGCCCGCGGCAGGAGCAGGGGTGTTTCCTGGCGGCAGGGTGGAGTGCGGTAAACGCAGGTTGCAGTTTTGTCCACCACTTCCATTTGCGCCCCGTCGGGGTGAAACACCGCCCGCAGACGGGAATTTTCCACCGTCCACTCCTCCGCGGCCGTGGAGTTAAGCAGCAGTGTAAGGCTAAAGTAAGCAATTAACATAGAACATTCCTTCCCTTCACAGACCCCTCTTACTTTTCCGGTGACTACTCAGCCGGAGGCTGATATTCCCGCTTCTCC
>DTZQ01000264.1 GCA_012961305.1 Armatimonadota bacterium
CGCACGCGGGGACCCCCCCTTTCTTCCCCCCGCACGCGGGGGGATAGGAGGGGTATCCTGCATGACCGGCTAAAGCCCGGACTCCGTCAACCATCAGGCATCAGACGTCAGCGCTCTGAAGGCTAATGGCTTTCGTCTTCAGCGTACATGCCCCTGACCAGTTGGGCGGCCAGTTCGGCGTAACGGCGAAGGTTGTCCAGCCGCTCCCGGAGAAAGGCATCTTCAGCGGGCGAAGCCCACACCGGATAGAGGGTCAGGCTCAAGTCGAAAGTTCCGCCTGTTTCTAACCGCTGGGTGCGGGGCTGGCCGAAGATGTACGACCCGGAGCCACTCTTGCCCACCGTGGGCAGCCTGGTCAGTAATACGCCTCCTCCGCCGTTTTCCCGCCGGTGCAGATAAACCCAGGGGACCTCCCGTTGCGCTGGCGCGTCTGCGGCTCGGACGGTGCCCAGGGTAGGGTCAGTCTGCCAGCCCAAGCCAGGGGTGAGGAAGGCATAGGCTTCATAAGGGGCACCATCGTTGACCACGCGACAGTCGAAACGCAGGCCCGGCGAGCCCCGGCGCACCTCTGCGGCCAACTCGACGTGCACCGCCGTCACCTCCTCGTTCGTCTCGCGCCCGTAGAGCACTACCCGTGCTTCGACCTCCTGGCGGTCAGGCTCATCTACCGTGTGGCGCACATCCATCAGCCGCCGTCCGTGCAGCCAGCGGGCGGCCTTCAGGGCCGGCGGGGGAGCCACCCACAGTTGGAAGTGCACGTCTCCAACCTGCAGGAGGGTCGGGCCTTCACAGCGAATGCGGTAGGCCGCGCCGGCGGAATGCAGCACAATTTCCTCCTCGCTTGCCTTGCAGGTGGGCGGCTCCGCTCCGGGCTGTTCGGTCAAAGCAGTCACTTGCTCCACCGTGAGTTCCTTAGGTGCGGTTAACAGGCGGGTTTCAACTTCTTTAGCCTCTGCTAAGTCGGTCAACCGAGGCTGGGCCCGGGTCAACTCACCAATGGCGGCCACACGGGTGGCCTTGTCCTGGGCCGGGCCAGCCCGTATTTCCCCTCGCAGGCGGCGGGCCTGCTCCTCAATTTGGGCCAGACGGGTCCGCACGGGCAGGGCGAAGTCAGGCCGGCTGCGTTGTTCTGCCATTTCCTCCAGGCGCAGTCGAGTGGCCACCGCTTGCCCCTCGACCTCCCAAAGGAAGTTGTCCAACACGTCCGCCTTCGACAGGTAGACCCGGCCGCTCTCCGGCGGCAGCGTCACTCGCAGGCGGCCTTCGGTCACAGGCACCTCTCGGCCGGAGAACAGTTCCGCCAGAGGGCCGTCCAAGGCCGGCGCGGGCAGGTCAGCGGTGTGCGGTTCCAATCCCGGATTGACCACGACCAAGCCGCGCTCGTAGGTGCGGTAGGCCAGGCCTTGGGTCTGCACCAAATCGCCGATGGGCCGACCCAGGCGGGTGCGATAGAGCCGTCGGAGGATGTCCCGGCGCCGACTGCAGGTGCCCGTCCACTGGTTGAACCCGGAGAGGCGGGCACAGCCGTAGGCGAAGAAGGCGTTTTCGGCCTCCCAATCGGGGTCGGGTAGGTAGGTCAGCGGGGCGATGGAGACGCCGTGGGCCACATGCTCCTTCCACCGCTCGTAGCCCTTCAAGACCCCCTCCCAAGTGGTGTACCGTCGGGCCTTCACCGGGGGGCCTTGGTCCTCCTTGAAACCGAACCGCCAGATGTAACTCTCCCACATCAGACAGTCGCCGTAGCCGATGTACTCCACCCTGGGGCCGCCCGAATTGAGCACTACCACCTTATCCGCTCCGTACTCCTTGACCGTTTGATAGACTCGGCGCAGGGCCATCTTGTAGCAAGCGGTGTTGTCCTTCTCCGGCCAGTCGTGCTGATGGAGGCCCCGTTGGGGCCCGTAGCAGGTGGGATAGGGATGGACGTTGTCCACGAACACGCCGTCGGCCCCCAGTTCCATGACGTTGCGCACGCCGCGCACGTAGGCCTCTATCAGGCTGGCGTGGTTGCAGCACGATTGCTGGAACGGGGCAGGATAGTTGGGGTTGTTGAAGGGGCGGCGTATCTCTCCGTCCTCGCGGATTAAGTACCATTCCGGGTGGCGGGAGGCGTCCACCTCGCGCCAGAAGGGATGCTCCCGCAGGTGGGGGTCTTTAGTCGAATCCACGACCTTGTACAGCGAAACGTAGGGAATGACTTTCAGGCCCCAGCGGTGGGCCTCGGTGCAGTACTCACGGGTGGCTGGAGTATGGCTGATGACCGTTACTCCGCCGCTGGCCAGTTCCTGAAGAGTCATCCCCGAAGTATAGCAACTGTAGGTCTCCTGCTCCATTGACCACTCCGCGGCCGGAAGCCCGGAAGGGGCCAGCAACAGCCCTCCCAGGCCGAACCATAGCCAGTAACTCTCATGCATTTGTTTTACCTCCTATTCATTTCGGATGGCCTATGGCTTATTCTCCGCGAAGTCCAGGCTTTAGCCGGTCACCCCTCCCTGTGGCAACTGCCCCCACCTGAACCCGCCGAAGCCTCGACTCCAGAGGGTTATCTAATGACAGGACTTACGCTGTTGGTTCAGTAAACTATGGCAAATATTTTCTCTTCGGGTAAAGCATTTCCTTCTTGAGCAAAAAACTTGCTTGTCTCTGAATTGTGTGGTATAATACACCGTATCTGAACGAGGCAACAGCCTGGAAGGGAAAAAGGAGGTTTTCAAATGTGGTTTAGCCAACGCAGGTTCCTGGCAGGAAGCAGTCTTTTGCGGGCGGTCTGGTTGTTAAGTTGTTTCCTCTGCGGAAAGGTTGGTGCCTGCCCCTACTCGATTCGTCAGGTTGGGTTCGTCGTTCTGGAGTACAAACCCTACCACGTCTACTATTTCGTCAAAGACAACACTCCCGGCCGAGAACGTTTAACAGCGCTGCTCCCAACGGTTTCGGCGGAGGTTTTGGAGAACTGCAACGTCGAGGCAGAAGTGGTGAACGTAGACCGCCAGAAGTCCCACCCGGCGAGGTCTTACTTCGGCTCGCTGGGGCTGAAGGACCTCCCGCGGGCGGTTCTCGCGTCGCCCCAAAACGAGATGATGGTTCTGCCGAAAACTGACCCTTTGTCGGAGGAATCCTTACGTCGCCAACTGGAGAGCCTCGTTTCTTCACCTAAGAGGGAGGAAATCAAGCGGCACATTGTGCGGGACTGGTGTGTGGTAATGCTAATTGAGGGGGAGGACCCGAAGGGGAACCAAAGGGCAGCAAGGGCGGTCACTACGGCCATCAAGAAAATCACCGGGGCCCTGACGGACATGGGCACGGTGGTCAAGAGGGGGCCGCATCTCCTGCGCGTCTCTCCCAAGGCAGAAGAGGAAAAGGTACTTTTGTGGAGTCTGGGCCTGTCGGATAAGGCGGAACGGCGGGCGCGGGTGGTGGTACTCTTTGGCCGGGGACGGCAGATAGGGCCTACCCTCCGGGGGGGAAACCTCAGCGCGGAGTCGGTATTGTCCATTCTGCACACCATAGGCAAGAACTGCGCCTGTACGACTGACCTCAGGTTGCTGTCGGGTCGCTGGCTTCCCCTTAGATGGGAACGTACCCTTCAGGCGCAAGTACGAGAGGAATTGGGGTTTGACCCTGATAGTCCCAGAGTAAAGTTGGACTTGGCTGCTATTGGCTCAGCGGCGGATGTGCCTGAGGCTTGCACTCAGGGAGCGTTGGGATACTTTGAGGGATACATGGAGCACCTGGAGGAGGGAGAGGGAGAAACGGAATCAGCGCCTCCCCTGATTGACCTCTCCTCTGTCAATGCGGCCCCCGCGGGCGCACCTCCGACCCTGGAAAGGCGCGCCGGACGGGTAGTGCTTGCCACCCTTGCGCCCATGTTCCTACTGGTCCTCATCGGGAGTGTGCTGCTCCTGCTGCGGAGGCGAAGGAGTTAAAGGAGGGACAGGGTGATGCTTGTGAGCCTCATCCTCAAAGAAATTAAGTACCGCTGGTTGAACTTCTTCCTGGCCCTGTCGGCGGTGGTGGCAGCGGTAACCGTTTTCGTGACCCTGCTCACTATGGGGCGGGCGTTGGAGGACGAAACTCGCCGCTTGATGCGCGACATGGGGTTCAACCTGCTCATCGTGCCCAAAGGCACCGACATGGGGGACTTTTGGGCCCAGGACTTCGCCGCGGAGGAGATGCCGGAAGAGTATGTCCATCGCCTGGCAGCGAGCGAGGTGGCGGCTGACCACTATGTGGCGATGCTGCGCCGGAAAATTCGCTGGCAGGGCCGGCAGATATTGCTCACCGGCGTGCTGCCGGAACTGGGTGCCATCGGGAAGAGAAAGAAATCGCCCATGGGCTTCAACATCCCCCGAGGTTCGGCCTATGTGGGCTTTGAACTGGCCCGGGCCTTCAACCTCAAAGCGGGTGACACCATAGAGGTCCTGGGCCAGCGGCTCACCGTCAAGCACTGTCTTCAGGAGTCGGGCAGCAAGGAAGACATCTCCCTCTACGCGCACCTGCACGATGTCCAGGAGATGTTAGGCAAACGGGGAAAAATCAACCTCATTCAAGCCCTGGGCTGTCTATGTTACGGGGCGAAACTCTCTGTACTTCGCCAGCAACTTGCCGAAGCCCTGCCGGAGACGAAGGTGACGGAAATCCGCTCCATTGCCACGGCCCGGGCTGAGCAACGGGGTGTAGTCGAGAAGTACGTTGCCGTTATACTTCCGGTGGTGCTGGTGATTTGTGCTGCCTGGGTGGGGATTCTCTCCCTGATGAACGTCCATGAGCGGAGGCAGGAAATAGGGATACTGCGGGCTTTGGGCTTGGGGTCGGCCCGAATTGCCTTCCTGTTCTTGGGCAAGGCCCTCCTAATCGGCTTAGTGGGTGCGGGCATTGGCTTTGTCATAGGCACGGAACTTGCCCTGCAATTTGGCGCTGACATCTTCAAGATTACGTTTGCCAAAATTAAGCCTTCCTATGCTTTGCTTGCCTGGTCGCTGATGGTCGCGCCGGGGGTTACAGCCCTGGCCTCTTTCTTCCCCACCATGGTTGCCGTAACCCAAGACCCGGCGGTAATCCTGACGCAGGAGTGAAATGGAGTAGGCTGGTTCGGAAGTTGGTTGCCTCTTGACCATAGCAATCCATTGCTCAGGATACTGTTCCGTCAACTGGGGTGTATGGGCCAACAGCCAGCGGGAGTTCGCCTCCGATTCTGGCGAAACAGGCAAGGCGGGCGGCAAGTGACCGATTCAGGCGAAAGGCAAGCACTTCGCGGGCCTATATGGCGTGGGCGTTGGGGAAACAGGGCGTAAAAGGGAGGAAAAACAATGGAGTCCGTTCTTTCTTCGATTCGTCGTAGGGTTGCCCCGGCGGGCCTGGGCGGGGCGGTTCTGGCCCTTCTGTTGGGCATGGGGTTGGCGGAGGGGAAGTCGCTGGAGGAGTACGCTCAAGAGGCGGTGCAGCGGCTGGCGAAGGAGGTGCCGGAAAGGACAGAAAAACCCTGGGCGGTGGCCCTGGGAACGTTTGCCTACCAGCAGACCCACCTGTCCTCACCCTTCCTGGAGCATTTTCGCACTCTGCTGGGCAAAAACCTGCCTGCCACCGAGCGGTTCGCCGTGGTGGAGCGGGAGCAGGAGGTTCTGCAGAAACTGGCTCAAGAGTGGCGCCTGGCCCTGGAGGGACTGGTGGGGGAGAACCTGAAGCGGGTGGGACGCCTGTACGGAGCAGATTACTTCCTCTTCGGCAGGGGTTGGGAGACGGAACACCGGGTTTTGGTGGAGTTGAGGCTGACTGCGGTGGAGACTGGGAAGCAGGTGGTAGATGTGGTAAAGGTGGTCAAGGACGAAACCGAGGGCCTGCCCCTGAAGCCGGCGGTTGCTGACTCAGTGGACGAGGCGCTGGCCCTGCTGAATGTGCCTCTGTACCTTCCTTCGGAGGGGACTCCTCCCAATAGGCCCCCAACAGCGGTGTGCACAGGAGGCACCCCTTTTTCGGCCCAGGCGGTGGGCGACTTGCGTCTGACGGTGCTGACCGACCGAGACTTCAATCCCGTGTACCATCTGGGGGAGAACCTGACCCTGCTGCTGAGCGCCAACCGGCCCTGCTTCGTGTGGGTGTACTACACCGATGTAGAGGGGAATACCACCCAGATTTTCCCCAATCGGTTCCGGAAGGACAACTGGATAGACTTCACGCCGGGCAGGGTCGAGCGCCTGCCCAGTCCCGAAGACCGGTTCGATTTTCGGGTGGTGGAACCGTTGGGGACGGAGTTGGTGGTGGTCTATGCTTCCACTCAGCCGTTTGAGCCGCAGGTTAAGACCCGCAGTTTGGGGCCCAGCGGCCTTTTGGGGGTGGAGGGCACGGCGCGAAGCGTGATAAGGGCCTTTCGCCAGCGGGCCGTGGAGGTGGTGGAACGGGAGGGGGCCTTTGCCGAGGCCAGTTGCACCGTGATCACGATGCGGTAGAAGGCTTACCTTTTGTACTGCAGAGGCGCAGAGGCCGCGGAGGAATTGGGAAACTCGGCAACTGGGCAAAAGGACTGAGTCGTGAGTACCGAGCCCCTCAGCACTCAGTCCTCAGTACTGGTGAAGGTTGCCCAATCGCCTAAATTTCCCCTCTGTCTCAGCGGTGAGTTTTAAGGTGAGAAGGCTGGCAGTTAACGAGGAGTCATGATACAATTAGAGGAGGTTAGCAAAATATATCGGACTCCGCGGGGGGGTGTTCGGGCGCTGGACGGGGTTAGCCTGTCGGTGCGGGAGGGCGAATTTTTGGCCATCAAGGGGCCGAGTGGCAGTGGCAAGTCCACCCTGCTCCTGACCGTTGGAGGCATGATACGTCCAACCCAGGGGCGCGTGGTGGTTGACGGGACAGACATTTATGCCCTATCAGCACAGGAGAGGGCGAAGTTCAGGGCGGAGAACGTTGGCTTTGTCTTCCAGATGTTCTACCTGGTGCCCTACCTGAGCGTCATCGAAAACGTCCTGCTGCCGACGGCGAGCGGCACCACACGGGCGGGCCGTAAAGAGGCACTGGAACTCCTTGAACATCTGGGCCTTTCGGAGCGCGTTTACCATCGGCCCAGTGAACTAAGCGTGGGCGAAAGGCAACGGGTGGCTATGGCCAGGGCGCTTCTCAACAAACCCCGTTTGCTCCTGGCCGATGAGCCCACGGGCAACCTCGACCCGGAAACCGCGAGTGAGGTCATGGGCTATCTGGCGGAGTTCCATCGGGGCGGCGGAACCATCGTCCTGGTGACCCACGAGCAGGTGGCGGAGCAGCACGCGGAGCGAACACTCCTCATCCGCGAGGGCCGCATTGAGGCGGAGGTCCCTAAGTAAATGTGGGGGTTGCCTAACTCGACAAGGTTAAATTAGCCGCTTAGCAGACCTGCCCAGGATTGCGTAGTCTATCCCATTTGGGCTACGGCCACCAAGTCGGTTGAAACCCACGGAACCAACTTCCGTTGGTTTGGTAAAAGTAGCCCCGAGTGTGAACTGTGGGCGAA
>DTZQ01000265.1 GCA_012961305.1 Armatimonadota bacterium
AAGCGGGAATATCAGCCTCCGGCTGAGTAGTCACGGTGACGCAGGTTAGACACTCCAACAGACTTGGGCCGAATCGCTATGGATGATTCACTGCTGATTCGAATGCGGCGTCCAGCAATGGGGTGCGAGTTTGAGGTCCTCCTTTGTGGGGAGGACGAAGACCACTTGATTGCCGTGGCCAATGAGGCTCTGGAGGAAATAGAGCGGCTCGAGGAGCAGATGAGCCTCTACTTGCCCTCCAGTGAACTCTGTTGGCTTAACGCTCAGGCTGCACATCAACCCGTCCAGGTAGAGGCCGGACTGTTCGCCTTGCTCCAGACAGCAGCGCAAATCAGCGCAGACACGGAGGGGGCCTTTGACATCACAGCCGCTCCGCTGGTTAAATGCTGGGGTTTCTTTCAGGGCGAGGGAATGCTTCCCCTCCCGGAAAAAATTGCGGCTGCACGGAAACTTGTAGGGATGAAGCATGTCCAATTGAACGGGGCGGAGCAAACGGTGCGTTTCGGAAAGGAAGGGATGGAATTAGACCTGGGCGGCATTGGCAAGGGCTATGCGGTACAGCGGGCCACGGAGATAATGCAGAAGTATGGGGTGTGCTCTGCCCTCCTGCACGGAGGACAGAGCACCGTGTACGCTTTGGGAACTCCACCAGGGGAGGAATGTTGGACGGTGGGCATTCAGCATCCTTTGGACTCCCAGCGCCGGGTGGCAGTGGTTCACCTGCGGGACCGGGCCCTGTCCACCTCCGGATTTTACGAACGGTTCTTCACCGTAGAGGGGAAGGTGTACACTCACCTTTTGGACCCGCGGACGGGCTATCCGGTGCGGGAAATGCTTAGTGCGAGCGCACTGGCACCTACGGCGACGGAAAGCGATGCCCTCTCCACCGCTTTTTTTATTCTGGGGGTAGAGGGAACGAAAGAATATTGTCGGAACCATGAGCAGGTGGGAGCCATTTTGGTGCTCCCCTCTGAAAAAGGAGAGGAGGTCGAAGTCTTTCACCTCGGCCTGGTAGAGTAAGGAGGTGTGACCTATGGATGGTGACCGGAAGACCTTGAGCCGGCGGGAATTCCTCCGGGAATCGGCTGCGGCTGCGGCGGCATTCTCGATGGGAGTGGCAGCCCCGGCCAGAGCGGCGGAGGAGACCAAGCCGGCCGACCTGGAGCCGATACTTTATGGCTTCGTTGGTACGGGCAACCAGGGCCGCCGGCTGCTGAGCAGAGCCGTACGCGTCCCAGGGACGCGAGTGGTGGCCCTCTGCGACATTTATCCCCCGAACCTCGAAGAGGGGATGAAAATCGCCAAGGATGTGCGCACCTACCAAGACTACCGCGAAATGCTGGAGAAGGAACGGGACTTGGATGCGGTGCTGGTAGCCACACCTCTCCATTGGCACGCTCCCATTACCATTGACGCTTTGCGCGCGGGCAAACATGTCTTCTGCGAGAAGACCTTGGCGCGCACGGTGGAGGAGTGCAAAGAAATTGTGCGTGCTTCCCGGGAAACAGGCAAGTTCGTACAGGTTGGACATCAACGGCGGTACAATCCCCTTTACGAGCATGCGTTGAAACTCATCAAAAAGGATGGAGTATTGGGGCGCATCACCCACATCCGGGCCCTCTGGCATCGCAACGGAAGTTGGCGTCGTGCCGTTCCGGAGGAAATGCCTCCGGGGACGAATTTGGCCCTATGGGGCTATGAGGATTTGGAACATCTTATCAACTGGCGGCTCTACCGGAAGTCGTCCGGCGGCCTAATGACCGAACTGGCAAGCCACCAGTTGGACGTGGTCAATTGGTTCTTGGAGGCTACTCCCCTCTCGGTAATGGGCCTGGGAGGAATTGACTACTGGGAGGACGGACGGGAGGTTTACGATAACGTGAGCGTCCTCTATGAATATCCCAATGGGGTTAAAGTGGTGTACACCTCCATCACCACCAACGCCTACGACGATTACTACGAGCAGTTCATGGGGGATGAAGGAACTCTGCTGTTGACCAAGGAAACACAGGGATTGCTGTTTCGGGAAGTGCGGGCTGAGAAACTGGCCTGGGAGCGTTTTGCCCATAAGGACAAATCGCGGGGCAAGGAAGGTATCGTCTTGGATGCACAGGCTACCCCTGATAAGAAGAAGCGGCGGGGTCGAGGCGCCGGTAAACAGGTGGGCGGGAAGGAGGCTCAAAAAGACCCCTTCTATCCCTACTACTTGGAGTTGGAAGACTTCTTCGCCTGCGTGCGGGAGGGAAGGAAGCCCTTCTGTGACGCAGAGGCTGCTATGCGCAGTGCGGTGACAGTGCTGATGGCGAACGAGGCCATAAAGAGGGACACGAAAATCGAGTTCACCGAAGACCTCTTTGCGGTCTAAGGAGGTTAGGCAATGAAAAAGAATTACAACTGCATCATTTGCCTCACCGGGGTTTTTATGCTGCTGGTAGCGTTCGGCAGAGCAGCGCCGGAAACTACCCAACCCCCAATCCGGGTGCTTATCCTCACGGGCCAGAACAACCACAACTGGCGGGCTACTACCCCCTACCTGCGGCAAATTCTGGAGCAAACTGGTCGGTTCAGAGTGGAGGTGACCGAAAATCCCGCTGAATACGGCCCCGAGGAGTTTGCCCCTTACCATGTGCTTTTAGACAACTACAACGGGCCCCGTTGGGGTGAGCGCACGGAGAAGGCCCTGTTAGACTTCGTACGCGGGGGAAAGGGATTCGTGGTCATTCACGCGGCCAACAACGCTTTCCCCGACTGGCCGGAGTACGATAGGCTCATCGGCGGGGCCTGGCGGAGAGGCGCCGGCCATGGTCGGCGACACCGCTACAAGGTCACCATCCGCGACCTCCAACACCCCATCACTCGGAATATGCCCAACTTCCTCCACGCGGTAGATGAACTCTACCACCGGCTCACCATGCAACCCAACCTTCACCTATTGGCCTCGGCTTACTCGGCCAAGGAAACGCGGGGCACGGGCCGAGAGGAACCCATTGCCTGGGTGGTGTACTACGGGAAAGGACGGGTCTTCCACACGGTACTGGGCCATGACCTTACCGCCATGCGGGGCTTGGGCTTCGTTGCCCTCGTGCAGCGGGGTACGGAGTGGGCGGCAACTGGAGAAGTGAGCATTCCCCTCCCTGAGGGGTTCCCGGTCTTCCAACCCCTAACCAAACCGGAACCGCCGGTCCGCGTCCTGGTCTGGTCGGAAGGTACGGCTCCCCCAAGCGTCTACCCGGAGGACATCAACGGTGCCATCGCCGCTTATTTGGAAACTCGCCCCGGATTGGAGGTGCGCACAGCACGAATCACCGACCCGGAGCAAGGGCTGAGCGAGGCCGCGCTGGCCGAAACGGACGTGCTAATCTGGTGGGGTCATGTGCGGCACGGGGCGGTGGCCGATGAGGCCGTGCAGCGCATTGTCCGCCGCGTGCGGGAGGGAGGAATGGGTTTCATTGCCCTACACTCCTCACACTGGGCCAAACCCTTCAAGGCCCTCTTGGGTACTTCCGGCAACTGGAAAGGGGGTTTCCGCAACGACGGCAAAGCAGAGCGGGTGCAGATAATCACCCCTTCCCACCCCATTGCCGAGGGGCTAAGCGATTTCGGCATCCCGCGGACGGAAATGTACGGTGACCCCTTCGAGGTGCCACAGCCGGATACGGTGGTGTTCCAGTCCACCTTTGAAGGGGGTGGCACCGCTCGCTCCGGCTGTACCTGGACGGTGGGCAAGGGACGGGTGTTCTATTTCCGCGCCGGGCATGAGACCTATCCCATCTACTTCCAAGCCGAGGTACGCCGCCTCCTGCACAATGCCGTCCTC
>DTZQ01000266.1 GCA_012961305.1 Armatimonadota bacterium
CGGGTTCGCCCGCCTTATCTTGGATGAGCCGACCAACTTGGAAGCCACTCAGATGAAAGCCCGCATCATTGCCAGAGAAGTCATGCGCCTGGAACGCATTTTGAAGAACGTGATGGACTTCACCGCGCCGGGGCAGCCGGAGTTCCGCCGGTCTCAACTGAATACCGTTATTGAGGAGACGGTGACCCTTCTCCGCCCGGAGGCGGAAGAGAAAAAGGTCACCATCCAGTGCGACCTGGACCCCAACCTGCCACCCACCTGGTTGGACCCGGAGCAGATGCAACAGGTGGTCTTGAACTTGGGCCGCAACGCCATTCAAGCCATGCGCCGAAGCGGCGGTGAACTTCACTTTCTCACCCGCCCGGGGGAGGACCAGTTGATTTTGCAGGTGCGGGACACCGGTCCGGGCATTAGAATCCGCAACCCGGAGGAAATCTTCAGTCCCTTCTATACCACTCGGGGCGGCGGTGCCGGTCTGGGATTGGCAGTCACCCGCAAAATCGTGGAAGACCATGGAGGGGAAATCTCCGTGGAAACAGCGGTGGGGCAGGGAACTACTTTTACCGTTACCCTGCCTCTGCACCGGAAAGCCCCGGAACCGGTGGACCTCGTCGAATCTAAGTCGGTATAGTGGCCTTTTAGGGAGACAGCCATGGCAAAACAACTGTTAGTGGTGGAAGACGACGAAAGCGAGGGCCTGTACTACAAACTGGCCCTGGAGAGGGAGGGGTATGTGGTGGATGTGGTGGACAGCGCGGACGCAGCGGTGGCTTACGTCCGTGAACATCCTCCCGATGCGGTCATCTTGGACATCAACATGCCCGAGAAGGATGGCATCGAAGCCCTGGGGGAGATGATGGCCATCAACCCCAAATTGCCGGTCATTATCAACACCGCCTACTCTGCCTACAAGGACAATTTTATGACTTGGTCGGCTGTGGCCTATGTGGTCAAATCCTCAGACTTGACGGAGTTGAAGGAGGTAGTGGGCAAAGTTGTACGAGGGGAATCACTGGAGGGTCGCTATGGGGCGTAAAACCCTGTTAGACCGGGCGGTGGCAATGTTGATGGCCGGGGGGCAGGGAGAACGGCTTTACCCGCTGACCAAAGACCGGGCCAAACCAGCCGTGCCTTTCGGGGGAGTGTACCGCATTATTGATTTTACCCTCTCCAACTGCCTCAATTCCGGCCTGCGACGCATTTTCGTGCTCACGCAGTACAAATCGGTCTCCCTGCACCGCCACGTTCTCCTGGCCTGGAACATGTTCAACTACGAACTGGGCGAGTACATCAACCTGGTTCCTCCCCAGCGGCGCATCGGAGGGAGTTGGTATCGGGGCACCGCCGATGCCATCTACCAGAACATCTACCTGTTGGAGCAGGAACGGCCCGACTACGTGGTCATCCTCTCCGGCGACCACGTGTACAAAATGGACTACGGCCCCCTGCTGGAATTCCACGTAAAAAAGCGGGCCGAACTGACTGTGGCCTGCGTCGAGGTGCCCCGAAAGGAGGCTTCGCGTTTGGGGGTCATGGAAATTGATGCCGACTGCCGAGTTGTTGGTTTCCAGGAAAAACCGGCCGACCCCAAGCCTCTGCCCGACGACCCCCATACCTCACTGGGTTCCATGGGAGTGTACGTCTTCAACACCCCCAAACTGGTGCGGGTGTTGACTGAAGATGCCCGTACCGACTCAGAGCATGATTTTGGCAAGAACATCATTCCCGGCATGGTGGCCGCTCAAGAGCGCGTCTACGCCTACCGCTTCCAAGATGAGAACCGCAACCAGGTCAAATACTGGCGGGACATTGGAACCATAGACAGTTACTACGAGGCCAATATGGACTTGGTAGGGGTGACGCCGGTGTTCAACCTCTACGACAAGGACTGGCCCATTCGCACCTATCACCCCCAACTGCCCCCAGCCAAGATAGTCCACACCGAACGGCCCGGGGAAGTGCTCAACTCGCTGGTGGCCAACGGATGCATCGTTAGCGGAGGGCGCGTCGCTCAATCCATCCTTTCCCCCGGCGTGCACATCCACACCGGGGCCGAAGTTACCGCCTCCATCCTGCTGGAAGGCGTGGATGTGGGCCGAGGCGCGCGGGTACACCGGGCCGTGGTGGACAAAGAGGTGCGCATCCCGCCGGGGGATGCGATTGGCCTCGACCCGCAACAGGACCGGCGGCGGTTCAAAGTAACTGCAAAGGGCATCGTCGTCGTGCCCCGGGGAATCATTTTGCAAAAGTGAGCCCTCAGCCCTCAGCCGCCTGGCGGCTCGAGGCTGACCGCTAAGGGGCTAAACACTTAACTAAAAGAGGGAGGTGGCCTTGAACTCGTTAAAGGTTTTGTTCGTAGCGGCGGAAGTGGTGCCTTTCGCCAAAGCGGGCGGCCTGGCCGACGTGGCCGGTTCGCTGCCTAAAGCACTCCAGGCGCGTGGTTTAGAGGTGCGCGTGGTCCTGCCTTATTATCGGCACGTTAAGCGATATTTCGCCCAAGCACCGGAACCCCCGGAGTTTCGGCCCCAGGTGGCGGCGTTGAAGGTGCCCCTGGGGGAGAGCAAGGTGTCCGGGATGGTGCATTGGTCCGAACTGCCCGCTTCCCAAGTGCCCATCTATTTCCTCGAAAACGAGGCCCTTTACGACCGGCCGGAACTTTACGGCGAAAGGGGACGGGACTACCCGGACAGCGCAGAGCGGTTTGCCTACCTCTGCCGCGGGGCGTTGGAACTGTGCGCGGCTTTGAACTGGGAGCCGGAGGTGGTGCACTGCCACGACTGGCACACCGGCCTCATCCCTCTCTACTTGCGCTACGACGAAAACACCCCCTTCTGCGCCAGCGTGTACACCATCCACAACTTGGCCTACCAAGGCTGGTTCGCCGGTGAACATCTAACCGTTACTGGCGTTTCCCGCTGGCCGAAGGCCGTAGAGGACTTGCTCTGGGACGGACGGCTCAACTTCATGCGGGCCGGCCTGCTCAATGCCGACTGTCTCAACACGGTCAGCAAACGCTACGCGGAGGAAATTCAAACGCCCCGGTTCGGCTGTGGCCTGGAGGACCTGCTCCACCAGCGGCGAGAAGTGCTGTTCGGCATTCTGAACGGCATTGACTACGCGCGGTGGAACCCGGCTACCGACCCCTACCTGCCGGCCCACTACCGCCCCGGCAAATTGGAGGGCAAAAAGGTGTGCAAACAAGCCCTGCAGGAGGAGTTCGGCCTGCCCGTCCGGGCGGAGGTGCCCCTGTTCGGCATGGTGACCCGCCTGGCCACCCAGAAGGGCCTGGATTTGGTCGCTGCGGTCCTGGACCGCTTGGTGGCCCGCGGGGCCCAGTTCGTCCTCTTGGGTACAGGCGAACCACAGTTCCACGAAATGTTCAGCCAAATCGCCCAGCGTTACCCCCGGCAGACGGGCATTCGCTTAGCCTACGATGCCCCTCTGGCCAATCGCATTTACGCCGGCAGCGACTTCCTTCTTATGCCTTCTCAGTACGAACCCTGTGGCCTGGGCCAACTTATCAGTTTGGCCTACGGCACCATTCCCATCGTGCGGGCCACCGGGGGACTGGCCGATACCATTACCGAACAGGGCAACCGGCCCAACGGGTTCGTGTTCGAGGAGTACGACCCCGAAGCCTTCTGGCGGGCCATTGAACGGGGCCTGGCAGCCTATCAGGACCGAAAGCGCTGGGAGCAACTCATGGCCAACGCCATGAGTTACGACTTCTCCTGGGAAGCCTCTGCAGTCGAGTATGAACGCCTGTACCGTTACGCCCTGGAAAGGCGGGCGGGGTCTCTGAAATCTCAAATCTGAAATCCCCAATCCCTTTGGAATGGGAGTTAGCC
>DTZQ01000267.1 GCA_012961305.1 Armatimonadota bacterium
CTCTGGGGGTAATTAACCAGTTCGTCTCGCCGCAGGGGAGGCACTTCAATGTGGATGTCAATGCGGTCTAACAGTGGACCTGAAAGGCGAGCCAGATAGCGACGCGTCTGGCGGGCTACCATTCCCCCCACCCGGGAAAGGTCTACATAGTCCCCGCTGGGTGAAGGATTCATCGCGGCTACCAACATAAACCGGGCCGGATAGGTCAAAGCAGCCGCAGCCCGGGAAATGGTGACCACTCCGTCCTCCAAAGGCTGGCGTAACACCTCCAGCACGTCCCGGCGGAACTCGGGCAGTTCATCGAGGAACAGAACTCCGTGATGGGCCAAACTGATTTCCCCCGGTCGAGGCACAGTGCCTCCGCCTACCAGACCAGCGTTGGAGACCGTGTGGTGCGGGGCGCGAAAGGGACGCGTAGTAATTAGTGGGGTGCGGCGGGGCAAGAGGCCGCTGATGCTGTACAGTTTGCTCACTTCCAGGGCCTCCTCCAGCGTCAGCGGCGGCAAAATGGTCGGCAGGCGCCGGGCCATCATGGTCTTGCCCGTGCCCGGCGGTCCAATCATGAGGACGTTGTGCCCTCCCGCCGCAGCCACCTCCAAAGCCCGTTTGACGTGCTCCTGGCCTTTCACTTCAGCAAAATCCAACTCATACTCTGGCTCTTCCAAGTGCTCAGCAAAGCGCGTGGGCGGTACTGGTTGGGGCTGACGCTCCCCGTTCAGAATGGCTACTGCTTCCTCCAAGGTCTCTACCGGCACCACTTCCAAACCCTCAACCACCGCCGCCTCGGCGGCGTTGTCAGCCGGCACCATAATGGCCTCCTTGCCCGCCTCCTTAGTCCCCAACGCGGCTGGCAGTACTCCACTCACCGAACGCACACTGCCATCTAAGGAAAGTTCCCCCAAAACCACCAGGCGGTTGAGGAAGTCCAATTTCACCTGGTCGGAGGCTGCCAGGATACCCAGGGCAATAGGCAGGTCAAAACCTGGGCCTTCCTTGCGAATGTCGGCCGGGGCCAGGTTGATGGTAATACGTTGACGAGGGAAGTCAAAGTTAGAGTTTCTAATGGCAGTACGTACCCGTTCCCTGCTCTCTTGTACGGCTGCATCGGGCAGGCCCACGATGTTCAGCCCCCCCATCCCCCGGGACACATCTACCTCCACTCGCACCAGATAAGCCTCAATGCCCAGCAGTGCTGTGCTGTCCACCCACGCCAGCATGGCCTTCTCCTCTACTCAAGGTACTCAAAGGCATCCTCGATAACTTCGATGTGCTGCACCTTTCCCCGGGGGGAGAAGGTCACTTCCACCACGTCAAACCGACAGTTCACCTCCCCCAAACGGCGCGTACTGAGATAAGCCACGGCCAGGCGGCTGAGTTGGCGCTGTTTAGCACGATTGACCGCCTCACTGGGCCGGCCGTAATCCGTGGAGCAACGGGACTTCACCTCTCCAAACACCAAGTCGTCCCCGTGGCGGGCAACAAAGTCAATTTCCCCCCAGGGAAAGCGTACATTGCGTTCCAGGATGCGATACCCCCGTGCCCGGAGAAACCTACAGGCTTCCTCTTCTCCCCGTCGTCCCAACTGATGTCGCCAATCCTGTGCCATCCTTAGTTTGCGCGGATTACACCCATTAACTCAGATTACGCGAAGGGGCAAATATTTTCACCTGCTCCCAGCCGCGTTCGCTAAAAAGTTAAACTCCCAACAAGCGGTACACGGGGGCGAAACTCCGCCGATGCACGGGTGAAACTCCCAAAACCTCCAAACACCGCCGGTGCTGAGGGGTGGGATAACCCTTGTGCTGGGCGAAACCGTAACCTGGATAAAGGGTGTCCAAGTGGCCCATGATGCGGTCTCGGATGACCTTAGCCACCACGGAGGCGGCGGCGATGGAGGCGCTCCGGGCATCGCCCTTGACGACTGGCTGCTGAGGATAGGACAACTCAGGCAGGGCCCGATTGCCGTCCACCAGCACAAAATCCGGGGCTGGCCAGAGGTTCAACACTGCCTCCCGCATGGCCCGCAGGGTGGCCTGAAGGATGTTAAGCCGGTCAATGTCCGCCGGCCCAACCAGTCCTACCGCTATATCTTCGGCTCGTTCCTCAACGCGCTTAAATACCACCTCACGCTGAGAAGGGGCCAACTGCTTAGAATCGGCCAGTCCTTCGATAACCACATGGGGCGGCAGCACCACCGCCGCTGCCACCACGGGCCCCGCCAAGGGCCCTCGCCCAGCCTCATCCACCCCTGCCACCCGCCCAAACCCCTGGGCCCAGACAGCCTGTTCTAATTCCCACATTTTGGACTCAGGGGCTTTAGCCCCGTTCAAAAAGACAGCACTGAAGTGCCTGACCCCAAAGATTACTTCAGCAACCTAATCCGACTGGGAGGCCAGAAAATAACCATCGCTTTGCCCAAGACGTTCTTTGCAGGCAAGAAAGGATTAAGCCAGGCATGGCTGTCGTTACTGTCGTTGCGGTTGTCGCCCAAAACAAAATAGCAACCTTCGGGCACGATTACTGGCGGGTAATAGTAGTTCGGCGGCTCCATGACATAGGGTTCCTCTAAAGGTTCGTCGTTAACATACACGCGGCCATTTTTGACTTCAATTTTATCCCCAGGCAGTCCGATGAGCCGTTTAATGAAGTCTTTCCGCTCTGAGGAAACGGAGGGAGGGGCCTTGAAGACGATGATGTCTTGACGTTGAGGAGGGCGAAAGTGATAGATAAACTTATTGACCAATATTCGGTCATTAGGGCCGTTGCGCCAGGTGGAATGGGAACCGTGTAACGTCGGTTCCATAGAGCCAGAGGGGATGTAAAATGCTTGCACGATGAAGGGTCGGATGATGAGAAACACCAGGGCCAGAGCCTGCAGTCCTGCATCCACGAACTCCACCAGCGAGCGATGAACGTCTTCTCCCGTCGTTTCTTCTTTGGTGAGATAAGTCCATACCTGGCCTATTACAGACAGCACAACCTTTAACTTCTGCTGATACCTCTCCCCACGTATACTAAGCAGGAGGCGCAGAACTCCCAGGCCTATTACCAAAGCAATGACCAGGCGTAAGGAGTTGGAATCGTCCAACCAGCGTTCCATGGTTCAGGTGGTTCACTCCCTTTCTCGGCGGCGTTCTTTAATCCGGGCTGACTTCCCCGCTCGTTCGCGCAAATAGTACAGTCGGGCCTGTCGTACGCGTCCTCGATGGAGCACTTCAATGCGTTCAATAAGTGGTGAGTGCAAGCGAAAAGTGCGCTCCACTCCAATGCCGTGGCTCACCCGCCGCACGGTGAAAGTTTCGTTAATCCCTCCCCCCCGCCGGCGGAGCACAACGCCTTGAAAGACTTGGGTGCGGGTTTTATCCCCCTCAATGACATTTACATGCACCCGCACGGTATCGCCCGGCCGGAAGTCGGGAATGGTTTGGGCGTGCCGTTCCTCACTTTTCATCTGGCTCTGCTCAACGAGCCGGATCAAGTCCTCCATGGTTCGCTCCTTTCTCCTCAGAGAATCCGCACCAGTAGGCGGCGCTCTTCCCTCGTTAGCCGACGCTGGGTCAGCAGTTCCGGGCGGCGTTCCAAAGTGCGCTTGAGCCGTTGCAGGTGTCGCCAAAGTCGCACCCGTTCGTGGTGGCCGGACAACAAAATATCCGGCACTTTCCAGCCGCGAAACTCAGCCGGGCGAGTATAGTGAGGATATTCTAACAGGCCATTGCTGAACGATTCGTCTTCCGTGGAGGCATAAGTCCCCACCACACCCGGCACCAGGCGAGCCACGGCTTCCATGACCACCATGGCCGGAATTTCCCCCCCTATTAACACGTAATCACCGATGGACAGTTCCCAGGTGACCAGATGCTCCCTTACCCGTTCGTCCACCCCTTCGTAGCGACCACAGATGAAAATCAGATGCGGACAGGTGGCCAGTTCCTGGGCGACCGATTGAGTAAACACCTGACCCTGGGGGGTAAGCAGGATAATTTCTGGTTTGAGGCCTGGTCGAGCCTGGGTCAGGCAATATTCCACCGCGCGGAAAATGGGTTCTGGTTTGAGCACCATTCCCCTTCCCCCGCCGTAGGGGTAGTCGTCAATCATGCGGTGCTTGTCGGGGGCAAAATTCCGCAGGGCGTGTAGGGCGATTTCAATTTTTCCTGCGGCGCGGGCCCGCTGAATGATGCTACTATCCAGCCAGCCAGCGAAACATTCAGGCACCGCCGTCACTACGTCAAAGCGCATGGTTGTCCTCATTCTTCCAACAGACCGGGGGGAGGGTCAATTACCATACGGCCCTGCACCAGGTCAATTTCTCGGATAATTTGCCACAGCGCTGGGATTAAAGCCCGTGCGGTGACATACACATCGTTGCTGCCGGTGTGCAACACTTCTTCAATTACTCCCACTTCTTCCCCCCTGGTAGTGACCACGCGCAGGCCCACAATGTCATCCACATAGTACTCCCCCGGCGGCAGGGGGGCCCGTTCTTCCTCCCGGACAACGATTTCTGCTCCCCGCAGGGCCTCGGCCTCCTCTCGGGTCTCACAGCCGGCCAGTTTCAACAGCACCTGCCCGCGCCGCCGGCCCACGTACTCCACTGCATACACCCGCAGGCGGCCCGAGGGCCAGCGCACCCGCACCTGCTCCAAACCCTCAAAGCGGTGGGGCACATCGGTCCAAGGCACAACCCGCAGAACACCCCGCACGCCATGCGGTGCGACAATCTCGCCGATAACGACGTAGTCCGAGGAGTCAGGTCTCATTAAAACCGCCTCGAACTTTACGCCCCCTACGGCAAAATTTCCAAATTGACGTTCTTCTTCTCCCTCATCGCGGCGGCGCGGAGGATAGTACGCATGGCATTGGCAATCCGGCCCTGCTTGCCGATTACCTTGCCCAGGTCATCAGGGGCCACCCGAACTTCAAAAATAATTGTACGTTCGCCTTCGACCTGATTAACTTGCACCGCCTCCGGATGGTCCACAATGTGCTTGACCATGTACTCAATCAACTCTCTCATCGTCTTCAACTCCTCCGAGCAACTTAGTTTTGAGGCGCACCACTCGACTCGGTTTCGGAGTTAGCCTTCTTCGGCGACTGGGAACGCCGCAAAGCGGCGAACTTCTCCATGATACCCGCCTGGCGAAGTAGGGAACGCGCCGTGTCGGTCGGCTGCGCCCCATGTTGTAGCCAATACAGTGCACGTTCCTCTTTCACCACAATCTCTGGCGGGTCGCGACGAGGATTGTAATGTCCTATGGTCTCAATAAACCGCCCGTCGCGTGGTGCTCGGGCATCGGCTACTACCAAACGGTAACTCGGTTGATTTCGCGCTCCCGTACGACGCAAACGAATTTTTACCATACTTCACCTCACCCTTACGCTCCCCGAGTCAGCCAGGGTATTTCGCGACCTCGTGGCCCTCGCCCTCGCTTCTCCATCTGGGTCAATTGCTTAAACATCTTCTTCATCTGCCGAAACTGGCGCAGGAGTTCGTTGACCTCCTGTACACTCGTACCGCTGCCCCGGGCAATTCGGGCCCGGCGACTCCCCTTGATTATTTCCGGATGCCTCCGTTCTTCCTCAGTCATGGAACTGATAATGGCATCCATCCGCTTGAGTTTGCGTTCGTCAATCTCTATCGGCCCCGCCATCTTAAAGCCGGGGAGAAAAGACAAAATCTGCTCCAAGGGACCCAATTTGGTAACCTCCCGCAACTGACGACGGAAATCATTGAGGTCTAAAGTGTCGGTGCGAATTTTCCGCTCCAGTTCCCAAGCCAGTTCCTGGTCGAACTCCTGCTCCGCCCGCTCGATGAGCGAAAGTACATCCCCCAGGCCTAAAATGCGGGAGGCAATGCGGTCCGCATGAAACACCTCCAAGTCATCGAGTTTCTCACCCATGCCGATAAAACGGATGGGCTTGCCGGTCACGGCTCGAATAGATAGGGCGGCTCCACCCCGCGCATCTCCGTCCAACTTGGTCAGAATGAACCCATCCACTCCGACGGTCTCATCGAACTGGGTGGCCACATTGACCGCGTCTTGACCCGTCATGGCGTCCAGAACCAGCCACGTAGCCTGCGGGGACACCGCCTCCCGAATGGCCCGCAGTTCCTCCATCATATATTCGTCAATGTGCAAACGTCCGGAAGTATCAATAATGAGCAAGTCGTGACCTTCCCTGCGGGCCTGACTCAAAGCCGCGCGGGCAATGTGGGCTGGTTCCGTTCGCTCTCCCAGCGAAAATACCGGCAGCCGGGCCTGCTTGCCCAGCACTTCCAACTGCTTAATTGCGGCCGGACGGTGCACATCTGTCGCCGTTAGCAACGGTTTGCGACCTCGCTTGCGGTAATACACTCCCAGTTTGGCAGCGGTTGTCGTCTTGCCTCCACCCTGCAAACCTGCCAGCAGCAGCACCGCTACTTCGCCACTCCGCAGGCGGAACCCCTCTTCCTCCTCGCCCCCAAGGAGCCGGATTAACTCTTCATGCACAATTTTAACCAACTGCTGGCCAGGAGTAAGGCTTTTCAGCACCTCCTGTCCCACCGCTCGCTTCCGAACTTGGGCGATAAAATCCTTAACTACCCGAAAGTTGACATCGGCCTCCAACAGCACCAGCCGAATTTGCCGCAGGCCCTCTTGAACATCAACCTCCGTCAGTTTGCCCTTGCCCCGCAGGTTCTTAAATATCCCGTAGAGGCGTTCCGAAAGGCCCTCAAACATGTTTCTCACCTTGTATGCGTGATACGTGATGCCTGAACAACCACCATACTACACCCCGATGCAGGCCACACCCCCTTTCACCGCGATACA
>DTZQ01000268.1 GCA_012961305.1 Armatimonadota bacterium
CCACCCCGTCGTTCTGGCGTGCCCGTCACGTGCACAGTGGTGCCCATGATGGGATAGTTTTGTGTTGTGAGGACTACGACCATATCGCCGTAGTCGTCCCGCAGGGAAAAGGCGCGTAAGCCGCCAGATTCGTATTGCTCCATAATCTGCCCACAGCGTCCTTTCACGATGACGGTTTCGCCCAAGTGTGCGGGCAGTTCCTTCACGCGCACGCGTGTGGCAGAGGGTCTTGGACCTTGCCCTATTGCGAGTGATGCGAGCGTCGCGAGGAGCAGAAGCATTAGCATAACGGGACAGCGGTGTCCGAACGACGGTGAAAGGAGTTTTTTGTGTTGTGCTTGCATCATGATACCTCCTTTGGAGAGTTATTTTCTTCTGCGGCGGACTGACTGCATTCCGCCGGTGCGTCCTCTTCCCATTCGAGTTCCAAGGCACGAACGGACAGTGGACAATTCTTCAAGCCGAGGTGGGGGAGGGATTCTCGGATGGAGAGGACGCCCTGGTGCACCCTACCACGACCGAGGGAGATTTTGACCTTGCCCCAGCGCAGGGACACTCTGGCTACCCCATCGCGGGGAAGTCCCCGCCAGTGGACATGGAGGACCCCATTGGCATCGAAGTGAGCCGGCGCATCTCGCTCGGTTTTCTGGCTTTCCACCCATTGTCGCAGGCGTTCGGCGAGTATCGGAACCCATCCATTTGCTGGGCGACTGATGCTTTTGCCCTGTTCTGCCAGCACTTTGCGTGCCAACCGCAGGACAGTCTGGCAGTAAGTGCACTTAGCGATATGCTCGCGAGAACCAGCAGACCCACCGGTGCACTTAGCAGCCACGGCGACCGCTTGGGGGATGGAGAGACATTCTGGCGTTCTTCGTGGGTCATCTTCTGGCACGCTACGGTATAGCGCTTCAAACCAGTCGCGGATACGGTAGGCGATTTCCCGTTCGCTTAAGGTTGGTTTCTTTTCCATATTACCTCACCTTTCACCTTTTGGCTTTCCCAAATAATATATACGTCCGACGATACCCTTTTTGCTGGCTGGGTAATCCTCCAGCCCACTGGAAATCCTCGAACCTTTCCCGTCATACATATATACGTATGGAAGGCTCGTTTCTGCTCGTCTTTTCGGGTTCAAATTCAATTTCAGTTTTCGTTCCCTTCTTCCTCACCCAGCCATTTGCGTAGCCGTGCAAGCGCATTATTAACGCATCGGCGCACTTGAGCGACCGTTAATCCCGTAGCCTCGCTGATTTCCTGCCAAGTATATTCATCCACGAACCGCATCAGCACCAGTTGGCGTTCCAGCGGGTTGAGGCGATTGAGAGCCAAGGAAATGTCAATGGACTCGTCATCAGGAACAGGAGGGGCAACCAAAGGGCCCTCCGGCACTTCATCCATGGGCACTTCTTGACGGCGAGAGGCTTTGCGTAGCAAGTCAATGCACAGGTGGTTCGTGTTTTGCATCAGCCACGTCTTGAAGGAAGCCTTGCTGGGGTCGTAGTGCTCTATGGCACACCACTTGCGAAGGAAGACTTCCATGGCGGCGTCCTCTGCCTCATCTGGGTTGCCCAGATATGCCAAACATTTGGCATAGACCAACCCCCAGAATTGGTGATACAATTCCTCAAATTCCTCAGCGCTCATCATGATGCATCACTATTCCTTACAACTTGCTCCAAAGGTGACTTCTTGCGAGGCGCGAAACATTAAACTCCTTGCCTCGTAGCCTCCTTGCGGTGGGGCTGTTATCATGACAGTGCTCCTTGCATTTTCATATTTCGGAACCCTCAAGTCCGGGGGTGGTCCCCCTATGGGGTTGAGATACCCAACTGCTCTGCCGTTTCATCGCAGAGACCCGGAGGACGCCCAGAAAGCCCGAAAAACTCTGCGACCTCAGCACCTTGGCGGTGAGAGGAGAGCATCAACCCAAATAGAGTAGACTACCCAAGTCCGGGACCTCTCCATTATAGCACAATTTTTCGGAACCGTCCAATTCGGAACCTTTCGGAAGGGTTTTCTCCTCCCCCCTTCGGGCCAACCCTTCAGGAGGCGCCAGCAAGAAAAGCAGAAGCAGGGGACAATTCCCTATCTATCCCCACGCCTACGGGTGACGGGAGACCGGTCTCTGGTCCTCGGTCCCCGGTCGACAAGGAGGTGACAACGATGCTGACCTACGCCAAGGTGGCCAACAAACCTCGCGCCTTGCGCAGTCTGACCGGCCTGACGCCTGAAGCCTTCGCCAAACCTGCGACCTCCTTGGGGCGCGCCTATGAAGCCCCCTTGAAAGAACAGAAGCGGCAAAGGCTACAGCCAAGGCAGCGTCGTCGCGGAGACGGCTCGCGGGTGCGTAGGTGCGTATTCGCATTGAACAGGCCATTGGTGGGGCCAAGATGTTTCCCAGACAGGGTGTACCAACGCGCTTGACAGAGGTTTAAATTTGTGGTAATGTGAAAGCATGGGGGCCGCGCCCGCCTGGGTGTGCGACCGGTGCAGGGAACCAATGTTTGAGGAAGAAGATGTCAAGGCGATTTAACGCCTCCTAACAGAACTCGACGCCCAAGTGGCGAAGTTGGCCAAAGCAGTTTGATTCCATGAACTTAAGTGCAGTGGACTGGGCCCTGCGGCCTGCGTTGGGATAGTGAACGAGGGCTCGCATGGAAAACCTGAACTATTTTCGGGAAA
>DTZQ01000269.1 GCA_012961305.1 Armatimonadota bacterium
CCTATCCCGTTCCTCTTCCAAAATGCGCGTTGCCATAATGCCTGGAATGTTGCAACCGTAGGCAATCAACAAACTCAGGAAGGTTTTCCCGTGTAGGCCCAACAGGTGCATGAGGCGGTCCATGACAAAGGCCGCCCGGGCCAGGTAGCCGCTGTCTTCAAGCAGGGCCAGAAAGAAAAAGAAAATAATCAGCACCGGGAAGAAAGTGAGAACGCTGCCCACCCCGGCAATAACTCCCTCGGTGAGCAGGTCGGTTAGCCAGGTCGGAGCGAAGGCTAACAGGGTGCGCACTCCCTCGCTCAGGCGGTTGAAACCCGCGTCAATCCAGTCCTGTAAGGGGGCTGCCAGGGTGAAAGTCAGTCCGAAAATCACTCCAAACAGGCTCAGCAAAATGGGCAGGCCCAAGAAGCGATGGGTGAAAAGGTGGTCCAGGCGGTCGGTGAGGGTAATGATAGAGCGGGGCGGACGCTTAAGAGTGGCCTTAAGTTTCTCCTCAATCCAGGCATAGCGGGCGTGAGCGAGGTGGAAGGCAGCGTCCTCAGTCCGCTTTTGAACTTCAGTGAGGCGAGCCAGAGCCTTCTCCCCCAGAACTCGCTCCGCCAAGCGCTGGGCCTCTCCATCCCCCTCCAACAGTTTCAAAGCCACCCACCGCCTCGGATAACCATCTAACGAAGGGACTGTTTGCAGTACCTCCTCCACCTGCCGTAGAGGCCCAACTATCATTTCGTAATCTATGGACGCCGGCTGGGGAACTATCTCGCCCTGGGCAACTTGCGCTGCCGTCTCCAGCAGTTCCCGAATGCCTTGAGCCCGAACGGCAATTACTGGCACCACCGGCACCCCCAGCGCGGCCTGAAGTTTCTCTACCTCAATTTCATACCCCTTACTCTGAGCCAGGTCCAGCATGTTTAGGGCCACTATCACTTTAGGGGTTAGTTCCAGCAACTCCGTTACCAAGTAGAGATTGCGCTCAAGGTTGGAGGCATCCACAATGGCAATAACCACGTCTGGCCGCTCTTGTACAATATAATCGCGGGCAATAATCTCCTCTATGGAATTGGCCGTTAGGCTGTAAGTGCCCGGCAAATCTATGAGGTAATAAGTGCGACCGTCGAAATGGCAAACCCCTTCCTTCTTCTCCACCGTTTTGCCCGGCCAGTTGCCTACATGCTGATGTAGACCCGTGAGGATGTTGAAAATAGTACTCTTCCCCACATTGGGATTGCCCACCAGAGCCAATCTGAATTCCATGGGTAACCCTCCCCGGTAAATAGTCCGCCCTGGAAATGTCCTTCTACTTGCCCTTTGGCATTTTAGGAGGTAAGGGACGGACAATAATTTTATTCGCTTCCCCTCGCCCCAAGACCAAGCGACTGTCCCGCACCAGGACAATCAGCGGCCCTACGAAAGCATTGTTCACCACCTCAATTTCGGTTCCTACCGTCAAGCCCAAGGCATTGAGCCGGGATACCAGTCCCCGCCCCCCCTGCAAACCTACAATTTCTCCCCGTTCACCCGGATGCATTAGAGACAGCGGTCTAATGCCCATGGTCTCCTCAGATTTACAAGCGTTCAACCTTTTGCGGAACGCTCAATTCCCTTCCATCTGACAGCGTTCACAGAGGCCATATATTTCCAACTGAAACCCTTCCACGGCAAACCCTTCGCCTGTCGAGAGGCCGAAAAGTAGTTCCGCGAAGCCCTGAGTAGTGGGAAGTCCAGCCTCGCTTACCTGTCCGCACCGTTTGCAAATCAGATGTACTTCAGCCTCGTGCTGAATCTCGAAGTGGGCGTGAACTTCTCGCAGGCTGGCCCCGTGAATCAAGCCCAGTTCCGCCAACAGGTTCAGGGTTCGATAGACGGAAGCCAAACTAATGCTTTCGCCTGCTGCCGTCAAGCGTTGGTGCACTTCCTCCGCGCTCAAATGCGTCCCCTCGTGGGAACGCAGGATGTCAATCACCAGACGCCGTGGGCGCGTCAATCTAAACCCAGCCTTTTTCAATTTAGCGTGCAGAGTAGTCATGGGTCACCTTCAGACTTATTGAGAAAATTTCGCAATAATATTATACCTGGTGCCCCGCAGTTTGTCAAGGGGAAATTGGGCGGTGGGAGGAAAAGGGAAGCGGAAATTGTTCCCCCAGGAGGAGTTGGCTGCCGGGCGGGGAAAACTAAAGAGGACACTTTATAGCCTATGGCGGCGGGCGTACATCCTCGCCTGCTATTTGCCATCTGCGACGGGCAACGAGCAATTTTTGTTCTCTGTGCCTCTGAGGGTGATAAATAAGGTGGAAATACCACGGAGGCAAGAAAGGAGGGCAACCGATGTCCGAGATAAACGTGGGGGTGGTGGGCTACGGGCTGGGCGGCAAGGTGTTCCACTGCCCGCTCATCCAGGCCACGGAGGGGCTGAACCTGTACGCCGTCTGTTCTCGTACCGAGGAAAAGCGAGCCGCGGCTAAAGCCGATTATGAGGACCTCGTAACTTACGCCACGGTAGAGGAACTGCTGGCCGACCCCAACCTTGACCTGGTAGTCATTTCCACGCCTCACGACACCCACGCGCCACTGGCCTTGCAGGCTTTTGCCGCCAAGAAACATGTGGTTATGGACAAACCCATCGCGGTAACCACCCAGGAGGCGGACCAAATGATTGCCGCCGCCAAGGAGCAGGGCGTTCTCTTCAGCGTGTTCCAAAATCGCCGCTGGGATGGGGATTACCTGACGGTCAAACAGGCCATTGAAAGCGGTTGGTTGGGGGAGGTTTACACCTTCGAGTCGCGGGTGGTAGGCTACGGCCTGCCGGGACGCACCTGGCGCGGCAAGAAGGAGCACGGTGGGGGGCGGCTGCGGGACTGGGGGGCACACTTGGTAGACCAGGCCCTCCAACTGTTTGGGGAAGTGGAGACCGTCTGGGCCGATTTGCAGTACCGCCATTGGGACGCTGGCTTCACGGTCGAAAGTGGGGCCGTAGTGTGGCTGAGGTTCACCAGCGGAGTGCGCGCCCTCCTCGAAACCAACTGCTACTCCCGTATTCCGCAGCCGCGCTTTTACGTGCACGGCTCCCTGGGCAGCCTCGAAAAGTACGGCCTCGATCCACAGGAGGAGGCCCTTAAACGGGGAATCGTGCGGGGGGCCCGGGACGACCCGGCCCATTATGCTCGGCTGGTGACGGAAATCAACGGCCAGGTCATTGACGCGCGCCTGGAGACCCAGCCGGGGAACTATTTGGCCTACTATGCTAACATCGCCGCAGCCCTGCTGCAGGGGGCGGAGTTGGCGGTCAAACCGGAAGAGTCCCGCGAGGGCTTACGGGTCATTGAGGCGGCGTTCGCGTCCGCCGAGACGGGCGGCGCGGTGTGCCTGGGGGAGGTGTAACCGCCTACGGGCCTCCGTTGCCTGGTCTAAGGAGGAAAGACCATGACTTTCGGCGCGAGCATTCATGCCCTTACGGATTTCGAGCACGATGTGCGGCCCTTCCACGAGGCCTTAAACCTGGTGCGGGAAGCAGGATGTAGTTACATCATGCTGTTTTCCCATCCCCGCGGTCCCGTGCTGAGGCCCGAAGCCCGCCCAGAGGCCAGCCTGCTCAACCTCTTAGATTCCCACACCCGCACCGTCCGCTGGGCCGTGCACGATGCGGGATTGGAACTGGCGGTGCTCTATTCGGGCGGCCTGGAGGTAAGCGAGGAGGGCACCCTCGCCGCCAGCCTCGACCTCCTGAAACGGGCCCGCGACTGTGCCCTTTCCCTGGGCGCGACTCACCTGGCCGTTAACGCCGGCCGCGCGCCGGCCCCCGGCCTGCCCACGGAGCAAAAGCGGGACTTAATTGACCGTTTGGCCCACATCTGCTCCACGGCCATGGAGGGCTACACCGCCGTGCGCTTGGGGGTGGATTTGCATTACCACAGCCCGATAGAGACGGTAGCCGACGCGGAATATTTCCTCTCCCAGACGGAGAACCCCGTCGGGGTACTGTTGAACATCGGCCATCTGACCACTTGTCGCCAGGCCGGCTGGGAATTGGCCGCCCGCCATCCAGCCCGCCTGCCCATCGTAGGGTGGAAAGACCACCGCCTGGACGCTCCCCAGCCAGTTTTCTCTGTACAACTGGGAACCGGCGACAGCCCGCTGGAGAAATACGCCCAGCAGTTGAAATACGATAACGTGGAGCGGCGGCACATTATCGCCTTTGAGCACGTGCCCTTTGCTGACAAACCCCGCGCGCTCCGGAGGAGTTTGGAGTACTTGCAGGCCCTCTGGGGACAGGTGTAGTTCGAGCACCGGGAACCTCTGCCCGCTAAAATTCGCTGTAATGTTTGGGACAGGGCAAGGAGGAAGATTATGACGGTGCTTACGGTTCTGGGCTACGTGGTCTTCTGGCTGGTGGTCGGCGCGGGTTTGCTGTCCATTCCCTTCGGCCTGCCGGGCCCGCTGATTATTGCCCTGGCGGCATTGGTGCTGGGCTATGTTACCGATTGGACGGTACTTTCGCTGGCGGCAGGTTTGGTGTTAACCGGACTGGCGGTGCTGGCAGAAATTGCCGACAACCTGTTGGGCGCGGCAGGAGCGCGGCGGTACGGAGGCTCCCGTTGGGGCATGGCGGGGGCCCTGGTGGGGAGCATCGTGGGAGCCCTCATTGGCTTGCCCATTGCCTTCGTGGGCAGTGTGGCCGGAGCGTTCCTCGGCCTGTTCGTGGGTGCCCTCGTCGCGGAACTCCTGGTACAGCGTGACCTCCGTCAGGCCCTTCGCGCCGGCTATGGGGCCTTTCTGGGCCGCACGGCCGCGTTGATGCTGAAGATGTTCTTGGGCGTCGCCATGGTCCTCTGGCTCGGCTTCGCCCTGTGGGGCTGACCCCACAAATGCGGATTGCCATTGTTCCTCACCCCTAACGCATCCGTCCAATCCGCGTTTCAAGTGTAGTACGTTTCCACCACCTGCGCACAGCGCGCGCAGAGGGTCGGATGGCGGGGGTTCACTCCCACCTCCTCGTACACCACCCAACACCGCTCGCATTTCTGACCGGGGGCTTGGCGAACCTCTATGGCAATCTCTCCGGGCCTTCCGGCAACCACCTCCACCCGGGACACGATGAAGAACTTGGGCAGGAAATCCGCATAGCGCTGGGCCAGGTCGTAATCTGGCTGGCCCAGGGTCAGCCTCACCGCCGCCTCCAATGGCTGCCTGACCCGCTTCTCCGTGACCGCTTTTTCGATTTCATCGTAGGCCCAGTCCCGCAACTGGAACAGGCGGGCGAAATCTCCCGCCAGCAGTTCGTCGCGCCGCTCCGGGCAGAGCGCAGGCAAGTCGGTCAAATGGACGCTTTCCTCTTCCACCTCGGGAAGCAACTGCCATACCTCTTCCGTGGTGAACACCAGGATGGGCGCCAGCAGTTTGGCCAAAGTCACCGCCAATTCATAGAGCACCGTTTGGGCCGCCCGGCGAGCCAGACCGTCCGGGGCCCCGCAGTAGAGTTCGTCCTTGAGGATGTCCAAATAACCCGCGCTCAGGGTGAGGCTGCAGAAATTGTGTCCGGCGTGGTAGATGCGCGAGTAGTTGAACTCCCGATAGGCGCTCAGCACTTTCTCCTTCAACTCCTCCAACGCGTGCAGCACCCACCGCTCCAAGGGGGGCATCTGCTCAAAGGGCACCGCGTCGCGGGAGGGCACAAAATCGTGCAAGTTGCCCAACAGGAATCGGAAAGTGTTGCGAATGCGTCGGTAGGCATCGGCCACGCGTTTGAGGATTTCGTCGCCGATGCGCACGTCCAGGGTGTAGTCCGTGCTGGCCACCCACAGGCGCAGGACATCCGCCCCGTAGTCTTTAATCAGGTCCAACGGCGAAATGACGTTGCCCCGCGACTTGTGCATGGCCCGGCCCTCCTGGTCCAACACAAACCCGTGGGTGATAACCGTTTTGTACGGGGCTCGCCCGTCCACTCCCACGCTCACCATCAGCGACGAGTTGAACCAGCCCCGATGCTGGTCGGAGCCCTCCAGATAAACTTCCACCGGCCGCTCCGCGGGGGGATAAACTACCTGATGGGTGGAGCCGGAATCGAACCACACATCCAGAATGTCGGTCTCCTTGGTGAACTTCGTTCCCCCACACTTCGCACAGCGGTAGTCGGGCGGTAGAATCTCTTTGGCGGGCACCTCGAACCAGGCGTCTGAACCCCGTTCGCGCACCAAGCGGACGACTGCCTCCAGGGTCGCCTCCTCCAAGGCCACTTCGCCACAGGCCTCACAGTAGAACACGGGAATGCCCACTCCCCAGGCTCGCTGGCGGGAGAGACACCAATCGGGCCGTTGGGACACCATGGCTGTGATGCGAGCGGCTCCCTCTGGCGGCACCCATTGTACCTTTTGGATTTCCTCTAAAGCCACCTCCCGGTGCGTGCGGTTGGCCGAGACGTGGTCAATGTTCATGAACCACTGCACCGTAGCCCGGAAAATGACTGGCTGGTGGCATCGCCAGCAATGGGGATAATTGTGCACAAAATCCCCTTCATACAGCAGGGCTCCGACCTCCGCCAGCCACTTGTTCACCTCTGGATTGGCCTCGAACACGAACTTGCCTGCCAGCCGTTCTCCCACTTCGGCGGTGAAACGCCCGTGGTCGTCCACGGGGGAGAGAACGGGCAGTCCGTACTTCTGGCCGGTCTCGAAGTCCTCTTTGCCGTGCCCGGGGGCGGTGTGCACGCAGCCAGTACCCGCTTCCAAGTCCACGTACTCCGCCAGCACCAGCGGCGAATCACGCCCATAGAGGGGATGGCGGCAAACTACGCCCTCCAAATCGCGCCCGGAGAGGGTCTGCACCACCTCCACCCGGCCCCAGCCCAGAGTGAAGGCCACCACCGCTTGCAATCCCTGGGCCACCAAGTAATGCCGCCCGTTGTGGGCTAAGAGGTTGTAGGCGAACTCCGGATGCACGGCAATGGCCAGGTTCGCCGGAATCGTCCAGGGGGTAGTCGTCCAGATGACCACTTCGGTGCGGGCAGGGTCAGGCAACACTCCCCGCGGGTCGGCCTTGACGGGAAAGGCCACGTAGATGGAAGGAGAGGCTTTGTCCTCGTATTCGATTTCCGCCTCGGCCAGCGCGGTGACGCAGTTGGGACACCAATGGATGACCTTCAACCCCCGATAAATATAGCCCTTGCGGGCCAGAGCGGCGAAAACCTCCACGATGCCAGCCTCAAATTGGGGAGACATGGTTAGGTAGGGATGCTCCCAGTCCCCGCGCACGCCCAAACGCTGGAACTCTTCCGCCTGGACCTGTACCCAGTGGGCCGCATATTGGCGACATTCCCGGCGCAGGGTTAGGCGGTCTGCTTCCCGACCCTGACGGCGCAGGTTTTCGCTGACCTGATATTCAATGGGCAGGCCGTGGTTGTCCCAGCCAGGCACGAACGGCGCGTAATAGCCGGCCATCTGGTGAGAGCGCACCACAAAGTCCTTCAGAACTTTGTTCAGCAGATGGCCACAGTGGATGTGCAAGTTCGAGTATGGCGGGCCGTCATGCAACTCGAAGCGCGGACAGCCCCGGCGCCGGGCTAATGACTTTTCGTAAATGCGCCGTTCCTGCCAGAACTTCAACCACTGGGGTTCCCGCTGCGGCAGGTTCGCCCGCTGCGGAAACGGTGTCTGGGGTAAAAGCACCGTTTGGCGATACTCCATGGCTGACTTTCCCTCGAGCGCAAAACAAAAAACCTTCCGCCATAGAGACGGAAGGTTGCTTCCGCGGTACCACTCTACTTGGTCGGCACACGGCCTTAGCCCCGTCCGACCCTCTCAGTCCGGCACGGCTGAGGTACAACCTCCGCGATGCCGGCTCCCTTCTAACGGCAGGAGACCCGACCTAACCTACTGCAGGGA
>DTZQ01000270.1 GCA_012961305.1 Armatimonadota bacterium
GGGGTCAGCAGGATGTTGCCCGGTTTCACATCCCGGTGGACGACGCCGTGGGCGTGAGCATATTCCAGGGCTTCGCACACCTCTTGGGCCAGGCGCAGGGCCTCCGCCAAGGGCAGCGGGCCCTGCCGCAGCCGGGTGAGGAGATTGCCCCCCTCCACGTACTCCTGTACGATGTAATAGGGTTCACCGGACAGGTGGGCGTCGTAGACGGCTACGATGTGGGGATGGGTCAACTTGGCGGCGGCGGTGGCCTCCCGCTGGAACCGGGCCAGGGCTTCAGCGTCCGCTGCCAACTCCGGGCGAACGGCCTTAATCACCACCGGCCGGTCCAACTTAAGGTCACGGCCCCGATAGACCACGCCCATTCCTCCCCGTCCCAGGATTTCCTGTACTTGGTAACGTTCCTCAAGTATTTGCCCTACCATCGCGTTTCTCCGTTGGCCATCTCTGGCGTTGCTTATTTCCCTAACGAAGGACTATCCGCTTCCTGTTCCCGCTGCGGTTGGCGTTGCCCGTGCACGGCAGCAATCTCCGCTCCCAACAGGAGGATAAGGCTGGAGTAGAAACTCCACAGGATGAGGATAATTAACCCCGCCAGGGGGCCGTACACGCGGTCGAACTGGCCGAAGTTGACTACAAACCAACCGAAGCCGTGTTTCGCCGCCTCCCAAGCCAAGCCTGCGAACAGGCTTCCGTAGAGGGCCGAAAGGGTGTGCACCGGAGCGCTGGGCAGGAGGCGGTAAACCAGAAAAAACAACATCACCGAAAGGAAGGCGGCCACCCCATAGCCTGCCAACTGCCAGGCCCAAGAGAAATTCTCCGCCCGCAGGCCAAAGAGGGAAAGGTTGAAATGCTGCAGGCTGGTCAGGAAGGAGGTCAGGGCCAGCGACAGGAACACGAACAGGCCCAGGAGGAGGATGGTCAGAAAGGCCATCCCATAGAGCAAGGGCAGGGGGCGGTGCGTTTCCTTACCCCAGGCCAAATCGAGGGCCTTCTGGAGGGTGATGAAAATCTGGCTGCAAATCCACAGCAGGGAAAGCAGCCCCAAAGTGCCCGTTAATTGCCGGTTGGCATAAACCCTGACCAGGGTGCGCACGATTTCGTCTGTGGGCACGGGCACGACGGAATTGAGGTAGGCCACCGTCCGCTCCAAGGCCTGTTCGGAGGAGCCCAAGAAGTAGCCAAAGCCGGCCACGCTCAACAGGAGCAGGGGGAGCAAGGTCAACAGAGTGTAATAGGCCAGAGCAGCGGCCATAAGGGTACAGTGGTCGCGGCGAAAGCGGCGCAGGACTTCCGCCACGAACTCACCTCCTTCGCGGGCCCACCGATAAAGGCTGGGCGACAGCATGGGTTACTGGTTCTCCTCCGCGGATACGACTGGGGGTACTTCTTCCTCGGTTGGCATCTCCTCCGGGGGTGGTTCCGCAAGCGGAGGCACGGAGGCCCTCGGTTCTGGTGGGGAAACTTCATCCGGCCTAATTTCTCCCTCTGCGGGGGGCGTTTCTGCGGCTGCTTCCGCGGTTGGCTCCTCGGCCGGCGGGGTTTCTGTTTCCTCCGGCTTTGGTTCCACGACCTCTGGGGCCTTCTTCCGGGTCGCTTCACACACTTCGCTCACCCGTTCCCGGGCCGCCGCGAACTGCTCGCTCACCCACTGTTTGCCCACCGCGGCCACCAACTGGGCCAGGCGTCCGGCTTGGCGGGCCCGTTGCGCCTCCTCTGCGGTGACGATTTCACCTTCCCCGACGATAAGTTCGCCCTTTTCGTCGGCGATGGTCTGCCCCGACCTTTTGCCCACTACATAGCGCATTGCTTGTTCCACCAATTTTTGGTTCGCCTTGTGGCCCAGTTCCTCGGCCCAGTCCTTGGTGAGGGCCAGCACCTCACCGAAGTTGGCCAGGGTCTCCTCTTCGGCCACACGACGGGTGGCCTCGCTGATTTTGTGCCACGCCTCGGTGCCGTAGGTTTGGAGGGCGGTTAGCACCCTCCGCAGGCCCCCCAATTCCCGCTGTACGTAGTGCTCGATGTGGGGCGGGGCCAAGATAACCTCTTCGCCCAGGGTCATTTCCTCCAGATGGGGCACGAAAGCGTAGCCTTCCTTGGCATCCTCCCACCAGCCCCGCGAGAGGCGGTAGCCGGCAATGCGCTGTAAATCCTCGCCTCCCACCACTACATCCTCTATCCTCCCGATGACCTGGCCGTCGGTGGTGACCAGGTCCCAGCGTTTCAGCCCTTCCCTTCCCCGCACGCCTTCCGCCAGTCCCGGCAGTTCCTCCGGGGCGAGGAGGGCCTCCTCCGTTTCCACTAACACCACGTCTTCCCCTATGGTTCGCACGGCCTCGCTGGGAATGGCCCGTTCGCCCACGAACCGGCCCTCGGAGACCAGCAAGGCCACCACTTCACCGCGGGCCAAGTTGAGGACCACGTCCTCCACTTTGCCCAATTTGCGCCCTTCGCGCAGGCTCACTATTAGATTACCCCGAAGTTCTTGCAGAGTTTTCATCTTTCGACTCCTCCGGAGGCTGCCAGCGGACGACCAGCACCGTCAGGTCGTCCCGCTTTTCGCCCACCTCAAAGTCCTCTACGGTCTCGAAAATGACATCTGCCAATTCTTGGGCCGTGGCCGGGCGGGTACGTCGTACGGTCTCCGCCAGGCGCTCCAGGCCGAACTCCTCCCCCTCTTCATTGGTGGCCTCCACCAGCCCGTCGGTGTAGAGGATGAGAAAGTCCTCCGAAGAGAGGGTCAAGGCTTGCTCCTGGTAAGGGATGTCCGGCTCCACTCCCAGCACAATGCCCGGCCAGCGCAGGGGGCGACATTGCTGGCGGTCACGGTGGAACACCAGCACGGGCATGTGTCCAGCATTTGCGTACCGGACTTGGGCCTCAGGGGGGCGGAAAGTGCAGTAGGCCATGGAAATAAACATGTCCACCTGGAGTTCCTGGCAGAGCATATTGTTAAGCCGGGTCAAAGTCCGGGCGGGGGTGTTGAAGACCATGGCACAGGCCCGCAGGGCATATTTGAACATGGGCAAGCGGAGTTGCCCCGGCACGCTTTTGCCTGCTACGTCCGCCACACACACGGCCACGTCGCCATTGTCCAAGGGCAGCACGTCGTAATAGTCCCCCCCCACTACTTTGGCCGGACGGGTGCGAAAACCGATGTCCAGGCCCGCTACCGTGGGAACTTCCGGCGGCAGGAGGAGTTCCTGAATCCGCCGGGCCAGGCGGATTTGCTGGCGAAACTCGGCAATAATCAACTGGGCCTGGGTCCAGCGCTCATGTTCCAATTCCCAGGCCTCGGCCATGAACCCACTCAGCATAGCCACCAAAAAGAGCAGAGGGATATTAACCGACAGCAATTGCACCAAATCGGTGGTGATGTCCCGCCCGCCAAAATACATTTCGGCCAAGAACAGCATGAGCAGAAAACAGAAGGAAGAAAAGGCCGCTGCCAGCAGGGCTCCCGCGACGTTGAACCAAATCGCGCCCACAATGACCATCAGATAGTAAAGGGGAAACAGCAGGTCGCTGCTGGCCTCCTCCCCCCGCGTGTACTGGTAGATGAGGAAAGTCATCAGGAGGATGTCCACGATGAGCACGAACTGGCGGTGATAGCGCAGTTTGACCCGATAATAGAGAGCCAGGGAGACTAAGAGGGAATAAATACTGGCAGCGATGACCGCCAGTTGCACTCGGGGGCTGTAGGCCCACACATTGCGCGTCAGCGGCGGGGCAAACAGCACTACTAACACCAGCACCGTGCGGAAAATGGCGACCACAACCTCCGATTCACTCTGGGTGTCTCGTTCCGCACCCGCCACTAAATATTCCTCATCTTCGGCCATTGAAGGCAGAGAAGGTTCCCTTGGCCCACGCATGGCTGTTCCCTTAGGAATTGGTTGGTTCGCTTATATATTTGGTTCACCGATGGGTTAGTTGGTTCCTTGCTAACTGCTGTTACTGACCGATGACTGCTTGCATCTAATACCAATTTTCCCCAAGGCCACATTTTGTAGCCTGCTGCGTTGCCTTGCGCACCCGTAAAGGGTACTACAAGGGTGGGTTCTCAAAAGGCAACTGGTATAAGTATAGCAGAAATGGCCCGGAAATGCAAGTGACCGCAGAAAAGGCAGAAGGAGAGTAGGGGAATAAGGAGCCCAAGGCGGTAAAGGTAAAGGAAGCAGGAGATAAAAAGAGGAACACCGCTGCCCGGACGGTGTTCCTCAATGCTTCGCAACACGCCCCCGTGTTGATGCTGTCATTTTTTATTATCCTCCCTAAAAGTTACAAAAACCTGACAAAGCGGTAGCGATTAGGTGACAAAAAGATGAAAATTAAGTGACGGTTTCCGAAAGACGGTGATAGTAAGCGCACTTTTCGCTCAGAGGACACTTGTCGCATCGAGGGTTCCGGGCCCGGCAGCAGGTCCGGCCATGGCTTATCAGGTTCAGGTGCAGCGAGTATTTGAGGTCCTCAGGAACGAGGGGGTTGAGGAGTTCGTAAGTTTCCTCCCGGGACAGGGCCTCCGGCACCCAACCCAGGCGGCGGACAATCCGCCATACGTGGGTGTCCACCGGAAAGTCGGGCCGGCCCAGGGAGAACAGCAGCACACAGGAGGCAGTTTTGGGTCCTACCCCTTTGAACCGCCGCAGGTGGGCCTTAACTTCCTCGGTGGGCAGAGTTTGCAAGTAGTTCAGGCTCGTTTCCCCCCGCTCCGCATAAATTTGGTCAAGGAGGTCTTTGATGCGCTGGGCTTTGACCCGAGCCAGCCCGGCCGAATAGATGGCCGCAGTCACCTCGGCCACCTCTGCCTGCCGCACCTCCTCCCAAGTGGGGAACCGCTCCTTAAGTTGGGCAAAGGCCCGGCGGGTATTCTGAGCGGTGTTGTTCTGGGAGAGGAGGGTTTGAACCAGGCTGTCCAAAGGGTCCTGTTCCTGAGGCTGCCAGCGCCGGTCACCGTACTGCTCCGCCAGCCGCGCGGCTACCCACCGTATTTCGCTCCGGGTAACATTTGCCACTCCTCGTTTACCCCTGAGGCAAAGAGCCAGGTTGAATCCACCCTCCGAAAGTCTCCTTTTCCCTTTTCCAATTCTTCTCTCCCTAACCGATTCCTCCCGACAGTAAATTCCTTTTCTCCAAAGTTTCAGCAAACTGTCAAACGGCTGTAACTTCCCGGTTACACTTTCGGGGAATAAGAGGGGCGAAAGCATTTGGGGGTGGACTCGGCGCAAGCAGCCGAGGTGCGAGGAGGAGAAAACAATGATTGTTTCCGTGTTGTTAGTATTGCTGGCTTTAGCCTGTATAACTACGGCCGCTTTTCTGGCCATACAAAGTGGGTAACCATGAAAGAGCATCAGAGCAAAGCCCTGCCTGCGGCGTCGAGCCGGCGGGGACCCAATAAGCGGCCAAGCTGCCAAAAAGACCCTTAACCGCCCTGCGCGCACTCTTGCGGGGCGGTTGCTTTTTTAGGCCCTTCCCTCTTCAAACATATTGCCTCTCCTCTTCGTCCTTCCTCAGGCTGCTAATCGAGGTCAATCTTGAACAGCCGGGCCGCATTCTGCCCCAGAACTTTGGCTTCGTCCTCCGGGGAAAGATGACAAACTTTGACCTTCATAAGTTCCACCAATGGGTGGCATAAGGGGGCGTCGGAGCCGAACAGGACTTTGTCCGGAGTGGCAATTTCAAAACAGGCGGGCATGTAGTAATAGGCATGGCAATAGGAGCAGTCCAAGTAACAGTTCGGGGTCACGCGGGCGAACCGGGCCCATTGCACCATCAAATTCGGGTCGTTGGGCGCTCCCCAATGGGCAATGACGAAGGTGACCTGGGGAAACCGCTGCACCACCTCCCGTCCCAAATCAAACTGGTAAACTGTGTCTACCA
>DTZQ01000271.1 GCA_012961305.1 Armatimonadota bacterium
TTCTCCGCCAACCTGAAGATTGGCGTACCCCGCGGTTGGGAACGCGAGGTTAGCCCTGAAGGCAACGCGGTGGAACTGCGCTGGGCCCCAAACGATGAGCACCTGGGCGAACTGGTCGCCCGCTACGAAGTTAAGGAGCCCAACCTGGTTGACCTCACGGTCACGGTGCGCTCCCAGGGCATCTATCGGGGCTACGAACTTTTCCTGTCCAGTTACTTTGACCCCTCCTTGTGTCCGCATGTGTGCCTGGTGGGCAGCCCCTACTCCCGGGCGCCGGGCGAACCCCAATTGGTTCGGCTGGTGGTCAATGAGGCCTTCGAGGGAACAGGGCTGGTATTCGCCCGCGATGCCCACGCAGCGCGCTTATGCGTTGATGGGCGATGGGACAGAAGGGAGCGCAAGATGCCCACGGCCCAGTGGTGCCCGGTGCGCTACTATGCCTACCCGTTCGGATTTCAAGCCCGTCTTGAGCGCGGGATGGCAGCGGTGCTCATGTCTCGTCCCCAGGACTGCTTTGCAGTCATCAGCGGCTACGACACTGACAACGAAGACGACCCCTTCAAGAGCCAGAACCCGCTGTACCTTTCGCTGTTCGGCCGGGACTTGCTCCCCGAGGAGGAGTACACCGCCAAGGTGCGGCTCGTGGTGACGCCACTGGATGAGGCCATGTCGCAACCGATGGCCTTTTACCAGGCCTTCATCGCTGAAGCCGGGGGTGAACCTGACCCTGGACGAACTACTAAGTGAAACGGAGGGAGGGAAAGTTCGCGACTTCTGCAGCCTTGTACTTAGAAACCAAGGAGGTGAGAGAAATGAAGCCACTTCGTTTGGCCGTAGTGGGGGCGGGTACAGGACGAGGGCAGAGTTGGCTCTCCACGGTCAAGAAGTTGACCGACCATTATGAGTTCTGCGCCCTGTGTGAGGTGGATGAACAGCGGGCCCAGGAGAACGCCCAGCGCTGGGGCACGCGGGCCTACACCGATTTTCCCACCCTCTTGGCGGAGGAGCAGCCCGAGGTCGTCCTGTGTGCCATCCCCCCCGACGGCAACCATGTGGTTACCCATCTGGCAGCGGAGGCCGGAGCCAACGTCATCGTCGAAATACCCATCGCCCCTACCCGCCCCATCGCCGAAAGCATGGTGCAGGTGACCCAGCAGCACGGGGTGAAATTAGAGGTGGCCGAGAACGTCTACCGCTGGGCCAGCGAGCGGCTGAAGCAGAAAATTGTGGCCACCGGCCTCATCGGCCAAATTGTCCACGTGCGGCTGTGGTATCTGACGGGCAGTTATCACGGCTTCAATGCCATTCGGATGTTGCTGGGCCGCGAGGCCCGGCGGGTGTTGGGGTACACAGGTAAAGTGCCGATTCCCGACGACCTGGCCCGCAGATATTTGGGGCAGGAAGTGCCCGAATGCGTGTGGGTGAGCGCGGTCATTGAGTTCGCCAATGGGGTCGTCTGCCTCTACGAAATGCCGCCTTCTGGACACCGGAGCAACTTCTGGGAAATAGAGGGTACGGAAGGGCAATTGGTTGGCCCGGAACTTTACTTGGGCACCGGGCGCGACCGCCAGCGCTTCCCCTTCCACTTTGAATACGCTACGGTGGAGGGAGGGCGAGTCCTGGACCACGTGCGGGTGGACACCGACCCACCGGTGGTCTGGGAGAACCCCTTCAAGCGTTACCAGATTGCCGACGATGACGAGGTGGCCCGGGCGCAAATCATGCTCCGGTTCCACCAGGCGGTCACGGAAGACTCAGCGCCGGAGTACGGGGCCGAGAATGCCTGGCGCGACCAGGAGTTGTGCATCGCCGTGCGGGAGAGTGCGCTTCGGGGCAATGTATGGCTGGAACTGCCGCTGACCGAACTGACAGAGATAGAGAGGCGTTTGCAGGAGGCTTACCGTGAATTGTACGGGCATGATTACCGTGACGTTCGCGCTTTGGCCCAAACGGCCTTCCCCCGCGGTGGCGTGCGCTGGACTGTAGCCCGATGGCTGTAGGTTAGTGGTAAGCCCCACAGCGCGAAAGCGCAAGGGGCCTAAACCAACGGGAGGACAACGGACATGACTCGATTCCAGTTGGTGCAGGTGTGCAGTGCCCTTTCTCTCCTGGGCGCGAGCACAGTCCACGCGGCGGAAGTGAGCGACCTGGTGTGCCTGCCCCCGCCGGAGGGCAAATTGGTCGAACGTCCTGCTGTCGGCGAGAAGGTCTTCCCGATTCACCAGGGTCGCTACAAAGGCATGATAGGCTACACGGCCACCTCATCACCGACGGTGATGGGCGCGGTGCCGTACCGACTGTGCTATTCACTCATCGTTGGGAAGCAAGGCGAACAAATAGGGCCTGATTCGTTCCTTCAGCCTCGGGAAGGGCTGTCTGGGGTAGGGCTCTGCGGGCCGACGGGCGCCAATTGGTACGGTAACTCCTGCTTCGACCTACTTCTCAACGGGCACTCGCTGGGGGAGGGTCGCGGCCGGGTCGAGCAGCGACGCTTCGCCGACCGAGACGAGACGACGTTCCACTGGCGAACGCCTGAGGGCGAGGTGAGGCTGACCTTCGCCGTGGCCAAGGGGGACGACCGGGTGCGAGTCAGCGGGGAGGTAAAGCCAGCCGAGGCGGTTTACGAGTTGGTCGTCAAGTTGCGCTGCTACCCCGGCGGCTTCCGAGAGCCGCGAGCGCGTCGCGTCTCGACTGCTCGCCGACAGTTCAGCGCGCCGGCCAACTTCGCCTTAGCCGCCGACGAGTTCTGGGCCCTCTACTGGGACGAGGAGATGGACCGGGCCCGCGCGCCGGAGCGTTCGCAAGGCTGCTGTGCGCTGATGGTTTTGCCTGAGGAAGGGGCGCTCACGCGAGTGAGTGTCACCGATTATCCCATTGATACGACCATCACCTATCCGGCGGGCACGAGGCGCTTCCACCTGGCGTTGTGGGAGTTTCCCGGGTTTTCGGCGGCCGACGCCCTCGCCTATATGCGCGAGTTGACGCAGGGAGTCATTCCCGCGTTGGGTCGTGCCGCTCCCGTCCCCGTGCTGACGGAGAAGACGGCGCCCGGTGACCTCGTGGTTGAGGGGAGACCGGCTGCATCCATCGTCGTGCCTGCGGAGCCGTCGGAACTTGAGGTGACCGCGGCGCGGGAGTTGCAAACCTATTTGGCGAAGATGTCGGGCGCAATTCTGCCCATCGTCCGCGACGACCAGCCCGTGGCCGGCAATCGCCTCTTGGTCGGGAAGACGCGCTTTACCGACCGGCGCCGACTGGGCATCACCGGGGCCGACCCCGGTTACGAAGGGTTCGTGTTGAAAAGCGTGGGTCGCGACATCTTGGTGACTGGTGCGGACGAGTACGGCACCCAATACGCCGCTTATGCGCTGTTGGAGCGGCTGGGCGTGCGGTGGTTCGTGCCCGCCCCTCTGGGCGAAGTCGTTCCGGAGCGCAAAAACGTCCGCCTGACCAATCTGAACGTCCGGGAGAGGCCCGACTTCCCTCTGCGTTGGGTGGGCTCCGGGGAGTGGGCGACGCGCAATCGAGGAAATAGGAGCACCGGCGCGTTTAAGATTGAGCCTTCCATTTATCACTCCCAAAGGCATCTCATGCCTCTGGAAATCTATTACCAGGACCATCCCGAATATTTTGCCCTGGTGAAGGGGAAGCGCGGGGGTGACCCGAGCGTTATCAAGCAGTGCGTGTCGAACCCGGAGGTGGCTTGGGAGACCGCTCGCCGCCTGGCCGAGATCGCGGCTCAGGACCCGCGGGTCAAATTGGTCTCGCTCTCGCCCACCGATGGCATGATGTACTGCGAATGCGAACGGTGCCGCGCCCTGGATGAGAAGGACGTACAGAGCGACCAGCGCATGTCGCGGCGGCTCCTGCTCTTCTACAATCGCGTGGCGGAGGGGTTGGAGAGACTGAACCCGAAGGCCCACATGCTCGTGGGAGCCTATCACATCTATGCGAGGCCGCCTCGGGACAGAAGCATCCGTGCCCATCGGGGCCTGACGGTCATCATCTGCCACTACAACGAGTACTGCCTCGCCCATTCCATCGCCGACTCCAACTGCGAGAAGAACGCCCGTTACCGAGAACTGGTTAGGGCCTGGCAGGATATTGGCTGTCGGGTGTGCTTCTATGAGTACTACGTGAAGGGCGAGTGGCTGAGCATGTTTTGGCCCATCACTCGCAGCATCGCTGGGGACATGCCCTGGTACAAATCCATCGGCGCGCTGGGCGTCTACTCCCAATACAACCCTGCCCGGGCCTGGACCCTGGGCCTGCAGTACTACGTGGCCGCCCGACTGCTCTGGGACTGCGACCAGAGCGTTGACGCGCTCCTAGATGACTTTTGCCACGGCCTCTTCGGGAAGGCTGGCCCTCTTATGCGCCAGTTCTACGAGGCGATGGATGAGGCCATGGCCACCTGCGGGCGATGCATTTCTGGACAGGGGTGGGTGAACGGGCCGGTGGTTTTCACGCCCGAGTTGTGTGCGCGCCTGAACGACCTGCTGGCGCGAGCCCAGGCTGCTGCCCAGGGCGACCTCGTCCGCCGACGGCTCAAGAAGGTTGAGGGGGCCCTCTACTTCACCACACGTCTCGTGGATTTCCTGCGCCGCTACCAGGCCGCGCCCAAGTTGACAGAGGCGGCTGCCCGCGTACGGGCATTTGAGGAGGCCGGGAAGTCGCTCCAGAGCCTGCTGGAGGAGGTTCGGGCCGACCCTGACCGCTTTCGCCATTCCGTATCCCCCGTCTATCACTACATGAACCGTTACCTGGAGCGCTGTCGTCAGATGGCCGAGTTCAGCCGCGTTGTGGACCTGCCCAAAGTGGCGGACGTTCCGCGCCGCTGGCGGTTTAAGACCGACCCCAAGGACGAGGGTCTGAAGGGCCGCTGGTTCGCCCCGGAGTTCGACGATAGTGAGTGGGAGGAAATCGAAATCGCCCGCACTTGGGAGGAGCAGGGGTACGACTATGACGGGTTCGCTTGGTATCGAGTGCGCTTAGACCTGCCCGAGGCCATCACTAAGAAGAAGTTGCTGCTCCTCTTTGAGGCGGTTGACGGCGAGGCCTGGGTCTACTTCAACGGCGAGCAGATAGCCCATCATGTTGGCTGGGATGAGCCCTTCGTGGCGCCTCTTCCCGAGGGCCGGGTCTTGCATAAGGGGAACGTGTTAGCGGTGCGGGTGTGGGACGGTTCAGCGCAGGGAGGTATATGGAGGCCGGTGTCGTTGAGGGAGAAGTCATAGCAAAAGAGAGAGTCGGAACGCTGCTTGTGGTCTCAAATCTCGCGGAACGGAAGCGTACGGCAGAGGTGACCGTGAACCTAACGGCTCTTCGGCGGCCCGTAGGACGGACCAGCGCAGAGAACGCTCTCACCGGCCAGCCTATAGACCTGCGGCAGGGAGCCTTTCAGACGGAGTTGGGCCCCTTCACTTACGCGCTCGGGCGGCAATTCCGCGGCGCGCATAGGAGGTTGTGATATTATGATGCTTCGTGCCACCCTTTGTAGTAAAGGCAGGAAGGTGCTGCTGTCTGCCCTGACTTTCTTCGCGCTGGGCAGCGTTTCGACCGGGGCGGCGGCGAATCTCCTCAAAAACCCCGGTTTTGAGCAGATGAACGAGGAGGGTTCGTTTCCCAGGTATTGGGGGATGAATCCCGCCTACAAAGGCGAATGCACGGTCGAGCGCGATGCGGCTTTGGCCCATCGGGGCTCGATCTATCTCAAGATGGCTAAGCCTGCCGCAGGGCAGGTGGCAATAGCCCAGGGGAGATTTTCGGTGGGCGCGGTGCGCGAGGTCTTTGTCTCCGTATGGACGAAGGGGAGAGGGAAACTCCTCGTGCTCTGTTATCTATACGGACGGGGCAAATTCTTGCAGTCCGTCGGCAGCAAAGCGATGGAGGTGAACAGCAAGGGATGGAAGAAACACCTTGTGCACCTCACCATCCCCGACACGGCGGGACATCCTCCTGAAAAAGTGACCAAGTTCGCTTTAGCCCTCCACATTGAAGGGGGACCGGTATGGCTCGATGATGCTGCCCTTCACCTCGGCCAACCCCCCGAGGAAAAGCAACTGAATTACTTCCAGCCAGGTCGTTCCCCGTTATTGACGGTGCCCAGGGTGCATTCACCACCCCAAATAGATGGCCGCATCCAATCTGGGGAGTGGGAGGGTGCGTGCTCAGCGACCGGCTTTCGGGAACTGGGAGGCCCCTTGGCGGAGCGACAGACCACCGTCTACATCGCTTTTGACGAAAAGAAACTTTACTTTGCCTTCCGCTGTCCCCAGGAGGGGAGGTTCCGCGACGGACCCAGGGGACGGGACATCAGATTTGGGCCCCAAATGGAGGCCGTCGAAATCTGGCTCCAGCCGCCGGGGAAAGGCTGGTTCCAGTTCTTAGGCGTGCCCGCAGGCGGCTTCCTGGACGGCAGTTCTGAGAGGGGCGAGGCCTGGGACGCGAATTGGGAGTATGCCAGCAGAGTGGAAGATACCGGTGAAATCGTGGGAGGCATTCTGACCTTCGCCAAGAAGGTCTGGACAGCCGAAGTGTCCGTTTCTTTCAGCGATTTAGGAGTGTCCACCCCTCAAGAGGGTGAGGTTTGGCGCCTCAACTTTTGCCGGGACTTCTCGGTCGAACCCGGCAGAAGCCGCAACCCGGAGGACTGGACCACCTGGTCCTTTGTGCAGGGCAATTTCGCCACTCCCCAGATGTTCGGATATGCAAGGTTCAGCCGTAAGGCCCCCGGCCTCCAAATCCTGCAACTGGGGGACCTCAAGAATGGGAACCTGTCCATCCGGGGAAAGGTTAGCGGTGCCCAGAGGGGCAGGGTTGAGGTCCAAACCGTCGTGAGCGTGCGGGAGGGTAGGAAGACCATTTTAGACCGAATCGAACCTTTGGCCACGTCGCCGGGTCAAGTTATAGACTTCGCCCTCACTGAGACCTTAAAGGTCAGCCGGACCACCGAAATGACCCTCCTTTTGGCAGTTCAGGATGTGACCAACGACCTGCTTCTGGCTCAAATGGAAGTTCCGTTTACCTGCGTGACCTCGCTTTACGTGAAGCCCATCCTCGTCTATGCCCGCGGATTCGTCGAGGTCAGCATAGATGCGAGCCGACTGGCACTGCCCCCTGACTTCTCCGCCCAGGTTGAGATACCGGGCACGGGGTTGTCCTGGCAGGGGCAGATGGGCAAAGGTGACCCGCAAGCCAGGTGCCGTTTTAACATCACTGCCCTCAAGCCGGGGGACTACCTGGTCAAAGCATCGCTTGCCGACCCCCAGGGCAAGGTTCTGGCTTCCAGCAGCGAACCTTTGCCCATCCCCGAGAGGCCCGTCTGGCTGGGCAACAAAATAGGCCTGAGTGACCAAGTGCCCCCGCCCTGGGGGCCCATAAAGGTCAGCGGCCAGTCGGTCTTGGTCACCGACCGCGAATATCGGTTAGGTAACAACGGTTTGCCTTCTCAAATTGTAGGCCTCGGGAAGCCAATGTTTGCTGGGCCCGCGGTTCTGAAGGCTGTGGTCAACGGCCAGGAGGTAGTTTGGACCTTCAAACCCTTGAAAAAGGTGGCTCAGAGCGACCAGGAGGTAACCTGGCAAGTTGAGGGGCACGGTGGCGGTCTCGTCCTCACCGGCAGCCTGCGGGTGGAATTCGACGGTTTCGGGCTGTATCGCTTCAAGATTGCATCACCCCAGCCAAGCTACTTGGACTCGTTAATGCTGGAGTTCCCCCTCACCGAGGACTTCGCCCTCTACGCGCGGGCAAGAAGGGGATTGCCCCCGTCTAAGTCCTGTTATGCCAGCCTTTACAGGAACACGTTCAGCAGCGCCGAGGAGGTAGCCATGGGCGACGGCGGTCAGTGGGTTTACAGCCCGGCCTGGAAATGGTCGGACGTTTTCTTCAACGAGGTCTGGGTTGGCGATGACGAAAGGGGCTTCGCCATCATGAGCGAGACCGACAAAAACATCCGCGGCCCCAGATACGCCCAGTTCCTCCAAGAAGGGAAGCAGGTGACGCTGAGGATTAACTTGATAAGTGAGCGGACGGTCTTGGAGAAACCGCTGGCCTATGAGTATGCCTATCAAGCGACGCCCGCAAGACCTCGTCCCCAGGACCCCAAACGCTGGCATGCCTCTTACTTCGCAAACTGGCCGGATGAGTATCTCGACCGCCTCTATGTGGCTTGCCAGTATCACTTGCTGGCCCATACTTCCTACCCACAACTGCATGACTCCAAGCAGACCGCGCGAACTCTGGAAAGACCCCATCAGCACGGGGTCAAAGTGGTGCCCGACAGTCATCCTGCCGGTGCGGCTGTGGAAACCCCGGAATTCAAACTCTTCGGTTACGAGTGGGAAGCGATACCCCGCTCGGGTTGGTCAGGGTTCAGGGACACGGTCCGTGTGACCTGTTATGCCAGTTCCTACCCTGACTTCATGCTCTACACGGTAAAGAAATGGGTTGAGGAGTTCAATTTGGACGGAATCTACATTGATTCGGGCACCGCTCCCTGTGAGAACGCCTATCATGGGTGTGGCTACACCGACGAGGAGGGAAACAGACATCCGACTTTGCCCCTGTGGGCGACGCGGGAGTTTTACCAGAGGCTCTACACCTACCTTCACACCGGCGGTCGCGAGGGGGTCATATTCTCCCACACGATGCACGAGACGCTCGTTTCCGGCTTCCAGGACGTGGTCACCCAGGGTGAGGAGTGGTGCGTCGAAAAGGAGAGGCAATATCGAAGGCTTTCCCCGGACATGTTTCGGGCTAAGGAGATGTTCACCCAATATGGGACGCCCTTCACCTGGTACGCTTTCCATCAGTATTCATGGCGCGGCGACAGGTATGGCGGCCCCGTCCCCTTCAACGAAATCCTGATGATGTGCCTGCCGCACCGAATCTTTCCCACCATCGGCGACCGCGTGGGCGGCGAGAAGATTATGCCCGTCTGGGATTTATTCGACGAGTGGTGGACCACCTCGAAGTTCATCCCTTACTGGAGCCCTGCCTCGCCGGTGAAGACCAACGCCCCAGAATACATCTTGGCCAGCACGTACTTGAAGCCCAAGCAAGCCTTGGTGGTCGTTTCGAACTGGAGTTACAAGCCCCAAAAGGCCCAAGTTGCGTTCGACTGGCAAGGGTTGGGGCTGGACGGCCGCCGGGCAAAAGTTACTGAGGCCCTCACGGGGAAGGTCCCTGCGGTGGACGGAGACCGGGTCTCTCTGGCCCTACCCGCGAGAGACCTGGCGATTCTGCTTGTTGATGCGGGGATGATTCACAAATAATACCAATTGCCTTTTGTAGTGACGCCGGCTGAAGCCTGCGGCTACAAAATCGGGGGAAACCGCGGTCAGGCGGGAGTCAACGCTTTAACGGGCCTGGGTGGCCAAGGGAGGTTTAGACCGGCTAAAGCGCAGGCCTGAGCATAAACCCTCAGACAAAACAGGGTAAGCGTGCTGAAAGCACGCTCAGGCTCGAAATTAAGGCGCTTCAGCGTTCTTGGGCTGCTTAGTCCCTACGTTTATGTGGGGTTTTCTTGGAGGTGATTGCATTGAAAGTCGTTTCAGTTTGGTGCCTGGCTGCCCTCACGCCCTTCTATGGGCTCGCAGCCTCTCCGTATGCGGAGGAGGGACTGGTGCTGTACTATTCCTTCGACGAGGGGGCGGGTTCGACCGTGCGCGACCGCAGCGGCAACGGGAACGACGGGAGAATACAGGGAGCCGAATACATCAGGTCTGGCGACGGGTTCGCGCTCCGCTTCGACGGAGTGGACGACTGCGTGGACTGTCCCCCCAGCCCAAGCCTCGACCTGACCAATGCCGTCACGGTGGAGGCCTGGGTCTATCCCGAAGCCGTGCCAGCCGTGGGCGAAGCGGGCATCGTTGGGAAAGGGTACGACTCCTACGTACTCACCTACTACCGAGACGGACGGTGCTGGTGGTACATTTCAGGCGGGGGTAACCACTGCCAGGCCCTCTTGACCACCGGGTCGTGGCACCACGTCGCCGGCACCTTCGATGGCCAGTCGCTGCGGCTCTACGTAGATGGCAAACTGGTCGCGGAGCGTCGTTCCCGTAGTCCCCGGATAAACCGCGGACCGAACCTGTTCCTGGCGACCAGTGCAGGCGACCCCAGGTTCACCCGCCACGCCCACTTCAAGGGAATGTTAGACGAGGTACGCATCTACAATCGTGCCCTGTCCGCCAAGGAGGTTCAAATGCACTACCGCACAACCAACCTCACGCGCCAGGTGGAGTTGACGGTACAGCCTTTGCCTTTCCGCAGCGAGGTAAAGGTCGGACTGGGCCTGCGCGGCCTCGGAGTGTTGCCGGAGGGCACGGTGGCCGAGGTGACTTTGCGCAAGGCCGGTCGCGAGGAGGCCCTTCAGCGGCGCCAAGTGCTGCTGCCTGCTGGGGCCCTGAAGGTCGAAGTGGCGTTGCCAGCAAAGGGCTTGGCTCCCGGCCGCTACGAGATACACGCTCGCGTCCGTGACCGTACCGGCGCGGTCATGGGCACGGTGGCCGTTAAAGAGGTCACCTGGTCCGGCCCCCCCTCCTGGCCCAACGCCGGGCCGGAGGTGAAGGTCCTCAACAACCTGGTGACCGAACTATTAAACGTCCGGCCTACGGCTTCCCGCGCCCCTAAGGGGTACACTTTCCTGAATCCGAGGGAAGGCTGGATTTTCATCGCCAGCACCGCTGAGGTGGAGCATTCGGGCAGGGTGCAAGTAGTCCTCGACTCCGAGGGCCTCAGACGCCCCCTCATCGTCCACACGGAACGCACCGCCCGCACCCAGGAGGCCATGCGTTTCCTACCCGCGGGCGAGCATCGCCTGGACGTTTCGAGCGAAGGCCAAGCCCGCCTGCGCCACTTAGTCGTTCGGGCAATCCCGGAACTGATTTACTGTCGGTTCCCCACCACTCCCCACGTCCGCGAGTTCGGCCCTTACGACCGGGACTTCCTGGAGCGGGACGTGCTGTGCAACGTGAATACCATTGTGGGTTCGCGACAGCCGCAGGTCACGCCCTTCGTGCGGCAGTGGAAGGAGCAGGGAAAGAAGTGGCTGGTCGAGTGCGGGGTGCCGGGGTTGCGGCGGGAGCAGACCGTCACTGCGGACGAGGCTTTCGCGTACTGGTCCTCGAACGTGGCGTTTCGCGAGCCGGCCTTCGACGGCCTCATTGCCGATGAGTTTGGCGGTGCCCCGGCGGAGAAATATCGGGCCTGGACCGAAGCCGTGCAGCGGCTCCACGACCAGCCGGAGTTTCGGGGGAAAACGTTCTACCCTTACTGCGGTGCCCTTTTCGGCGACCCGGCTTCCCGGGCCTTCATTGAGACGGTGGTGCGCTGTGGATATCGCTTCGCCTGGGAGCAGTATTTCAGGGAACCGCCGACGGAGCAAGCGGCCAGGGATTTCCTGAACACTTGGTTCAAGGGCCGAATGCTTGGCTGGCGCAAGGCCATACCCGGCTGCGAGCGGCACTTGATTATCTGCTTTGGCTACCTGTCCGCCCCTCCGGAGAGCCTTAACACCAACCCGAGCGTGGACTACAAGGTCTGGATGGATATGCAGTTCAACCTGGTAGCCAACGACCCGGCCTTTTGGGGCCTCTACGGCATTATGGAGTACCTCTCGACCTACGCCGACGAGGAAGTCGTCCGCTGGGCAGGCCGGCTCTACCGCCACTACTGCATTGAGGGCCACACGGAGATGCTCTCCCAAGACCCCTATGAGTTAACCCACCTCGAAAACCCCGACTTTGCCGAAGGCCTCGCGGGCTGGACCGTCTCTCCCGCGCAGGAAGGGAGCATTGCCGTCAAGCATCTGGAGGGCTACGGCTGGCTTCAGGGCCGTTATCCCCGCACGTCGGAGGGCGATACCTTTCTCTGGCTGAAGAGGAACGGAGAGAGGCCCAATGTCATCTCCCAGCAGATAAAGAACCTCCAGCCCGGCCGCCTGTATTCGCTGAAGATGTACACCGCCGACTACCAAGACCTCAGGGAGGGGAAATCGGTCAAGCAACGACATGCGCTCTCCATCGTGATAGACAAGGGGGAACTGGTTCGCGAGAAGTGCTTTCAGCACGTGTTTGCCAACTGCTACAGCCACCATTGGGGCCCCTTTGACGCCCAGCACAGGGCCTGGATGAACTACCATTGGCGGGTCTTTCGGGCCAAAGGCAGGACTGCCCAACTGACCATTTCTGACTGGGCCAGCGCTACCGAACCCGGCGGCCCTATCGGTCAGGAGTTGATGTTCAACTTCATAGAAATCCAACCCTATTTAGAGTAGCCGCCAATGTTCATCTAACCGTTGAAGGTCTTCCCCTCCTCCGGCTGCTCGGCGGCCAACACTCAACCAACCACTAAAGCACTCAGCCCAACGGCGAGGAGCGTCCGTGCAATGCGCCTGGCTCCTGCCTCCTTATCCCATTTCCCCCCTCTGCTCCAGTTCTAATTGCCCCAAAGTGATGAGACTCTCCAAATCCTCCAGCCCGTCCGGCTCCCACTGCTGGAACAGGGCCCGCACTTCGGCGAGTCGGACTTCGCTGGCTTGGCCCAACATCCGGGCGAGGTCGGCCACGTCCTGCACCCGTCCGGCGCGGAACTTCAGCAGCACCAAGTACTTGAAGGGCAGCACCGGCAATCCCTGAGCGTCACGGTTCTGCTGAGCCTCCATGATGGCTTGGGCAAACCAGGGCTCAGCGCACTCTAACACATCCACAGACAGGCCCTCCGGGGAGAGCCAAGAGGAACCACCCACGGTCAACTCAGTTTGATAGGTGAAACCGGCTGCGGCCAACTTCTGGCGCACCGCAGCCCCATCCTTGGCCCGCACCGCGATGTCCAAGTCCTGCGTGGCCCGCTCTGGCATGTACAGACGCGTCGCTGCTGCCCCAATCAAGGCCCAGGGCAGGGGCCGCAAAATCGGGGTCAGGTCCGGCCATTGCCTCTGGGTGGTCCGGCGTCTTAACCCTTTCAGCGCTGTGCCCGTGCCTGCTCGCTGCCGGCGGGTCGCTATTTCAATCATCGTCCGGCGGATTTGTTGAGCCCTGTTCATCACCGCACTTCCACCCGGGGCGGGTCGGTGTACTCCCCGTAAACCTCAGCCACGCGGGCCTGCTGTGGGTCGCCCCGGTGGAGAAAAATCCGGTAGCGGAAAGTGAGGGCCTCGCCCGCGGGGAGGGTGTATTTGCCTGCCCCGGTTTGGTCGCCGATAAAATGGCGCAATCCGAAGGGGTTAGCGGCGAACAGGCCGTAGGTGCGCACGTGCCAGTAGGTCGGATGGCGGAGGTTGCCCGGATGGTCGAAAACAGCAATGCCCACCACTTTCCCGTCCACCGGCCCGAAGTAGTCACACCACTCGGCCCGTTTGCCCCAGGCCTCCCGGTCGCGCTGGCCACGGGCGTTCAAGATATGGCCCCGGCCACGGTCCACCCGCATCGTCGCCGCCACCCGAAAGCCCAGCAACCCTTCCTTCGTGTCGCCGATGGTTATCGGCCCTTCAGTAGCCCGAATGGTCGCCTCAAAGTCAAACAGTCGCCCGGTCGCCACTCGATAAACTCGCAACTCCCGCACATCCTCACAGACCTTCGTCCCGTTCGGTTTAACCCAATCGTTCCGTGCTCGAATCAGGCCGAAAACCGGCCCCCCCTCCAACGCCTCGAACTCCCGGTGAACCTGCTGTCCGTTCCGGGGGCCCTCGCCCCAGAAGTTCACTCCGTTGACCTCGTCCTGAGTGAACCAAAAGGAACGATGGTGGGGGTGGTCCTGCGATTCGCCTTCCACTCTCTCCATGGGGAAACCGCGGGTCATTGGTTTCCCCGTCGGGCCGATAAGCGGATAGCAATAGGGCTTGGGCGCGCCAGTGAAGACATAGCGGGTAAAGAGTTGTCCGTCAATGGTCACTTCCACCATACCCTCTCCCCGCTTGACCTCCACCCCCGGTGGCCCTGAACTCGCCACCACCTCTTTGAAGGTAAGTTGGAAGGTCTGGGCCTCTCCGCGTTTCAAGTCTCGAACCAGCCACCAGACCTTTACCCGCTCCCCCAAGTTCTCAGCCTGGCAGAGAACGAACTGCTTTGGCCCCCGTTGCAGCACTGGTACACCTGTCTGGGGGGCCGGGAGGACGAGGGAAACGGGCACCTCTCGGTAGTCGCGCCGTGGCGCGGAGACGACGATGGTGTACAGCGGTTCACCTTTCGCCGCCTGCCCACCGCTCATCGCCGCCAGAATTAAGGTTAACCCCAACACCCTACCTATGAGGGCTTGCTTACCGGTCAACATCGTTATTTCCTTCCCCCTTTGCCTTCCCCCTTTTGCCCGTATAATTTTTCGCCCTTCTCGTCCCGATACCTCCTTCAATGGGCGGATAATTTATTCCACTTGTAGCGCTATTCGGCAGTCGGAACGAACTAAGGTAATGCCGGGCTTAGTGACACGGCACTCGGCGTCCTTTACTTGACCGGGCAGGGAGAATGTGTTATACTTTGAGTGGAGGAAACCATAAGAATAAACGATGCTGAAAGATTACAGCCCCCTTACTCCAGGACAGCCGGTGGTTTCGGGATTTAGGGATTAGGCTTTTGCAGGCAGACCCAGTTTCTGCCGTAAAACCGCTCGGAGACGCTTGGCGATTTTACTGCTTTTCTGGATTCCTCAACGGTGGCCTCAGAGCCCGGGTAACGAGTTCCTACTGCATATGGCTGCAACACAGCCAGGTCGCTACGCAGCATTCGAGGGAAGGGTCAACCTGGACGGCCAAATCCAAGAGAACTTCCAAGAAATGCGTTTTGGGGAAAGCAACGCGGTGGTAGACCAAGAATGCTTTCAGGTACTTCTCAATGCATTGCTGGGCGCAAAAACAGACGTTGTCCGGCGCTGTGTATTTGCGCTTCCGTATCATGGTCGTTGCACTCAGGTAATCTTCCTCCGCCTTCCGCACCCATTGGGAGATGTCACCCGGTTGCTTCATATAACACCCGTCCCTTGCTCAAAACCTCCTCTAAAAACGGGTCGAAACCGGCCGAACAGTATGATTTTTTGTGGTTGAAAGCGTTCCACAATCCGCTGGGTTATTTGCTCCGGAAGTCTTGGGGTCACGCGTGGACGCAAACGTCTCCAGTCCCCAATTGGTCGCGCACCATTATTATCCATTGCCGTTCCTTCCTCAATTTTTCGCAACCATTCACCTCAACTGGCTCTTACCCTCACCCACTCTACCCGGTCCAGGCTTCCCACGCCCAGACCCAACTCCCCCGCTCGCTGCAGGAAGCCGGGATGGCGGGACAGAGTCCACAGCGAAGGCAATCCTTTGGCCTTGCGCATCCCCTCGACAATCTCCAACTCCACCCAGTCCATAGCCACCGGGTCGCGGCTGGCGAAGAAACTGTGGTGGTAGAAAAGGTAGGCCGGATGAACACCAGGCCCCCGCTCGTAAACCCCGAACAGGCCGTTCATCAAATGCAACCGCAGACGTTTCCGCAACTGGGGGAGGGAGTTTATCCGACAGATGACTTCTCTGATTACCGGCTCGTGATAGCGATGGGGCGGCGTGGTAATGACGCTGCGGCTGTGGCTGATGTTCTTCAACGCCCCAGTCACCCCGACCCGCTGGTGGTCTTTGAGATTGGGGAGGTTAATAATGGCGTCCAAACGTAGGACGAAGTTGGTCAAACGCGTCGGAACGGGCCCTCCAACTTCATAGGCCTCTGCCCCCGGCGAAAAGTCCGTCCAGGGGTTGGTCACTCTGGCTCGCCTGATTTCTACTACGTAGATGTTTTCGGGCTTTAACCCCGCCTTAACCAGCGAAGTGGTCACTGCGCGGGCGATGAAAGGGTCATAGCCGCCGTAGTTGCCGGTCACATTGTTGAACTTGAGGCCCACTTTATCTCCCGGCCGGAAAAGTTGTTGCCAGGCTTGGCGAGCCTCGTCTGTGCCCAGCAGACGGCGCACTGCTTCGTCAATCATCTCCCGGATAACTTCCTCCCGCGGGCGACCCTCCGCATCCCGCCAGGCCGGGTTCGTTACTTCGACCACCCGCGACTTGGCTGCCGGTTTCGCCGTCCCCAAAGCCTCGCTCCACCGAGCCAGCCCAGCGGCTCCCGCCAATGCAGCCGCCGTTTGGAGAAACTCCCGTCGGTTCATAAAATTACCTCCCTTCGTCGCTGTTCCTTCCCCATCGGTAATTACTTCGACAAGGTTAACTTTAATACCGCCAGGCTTAAGTTCGTTCCGAGAAAGGAAATCCAACCTTCTCGCCCAGAGTTCAAACTCTGGGCTGCCTTTACCAA
>DTZQ01000272.1 GCA_012961305.1 Armatimonadota bacterium
CGCGATATGGGTACGTAAAAATAAGAGGAGGGTAACTCGACAAGGTTAACTTTAATCCCGCCGGGCTTAAGTTGGTTTTGGGAGAGGAAAGCCAGCCTTCTGGCCCAGAGTTCAAACTGGAGGTTGCCTTTACCAGACCAACGGAGGTTGGTTCGGTCGGTTTCCCACCGACTTGGTAACCGTAGCCCCAGATTCTAACCCCCGCGAGGAGGAAGGAAATGAGCCGGAAGATTTGTCCTTGGCTGACTTTAGTGCTTCTGCTAAGCCCAATGGTCGAGGGCGCGCTGCGGGAGACGATTTCCCTCGATGGCACCTGGGATTTTCTTCCCGACCCGGAGGACAAAGGCAAGCGGGAGCGGTGGTTCGCTCAATGGCCGAAAAAGCAGCAGTTTATTCGCGTACCCTCCTGCTGGGAGGAATATGCCGCGCCCGGCTATGACGGCGTGGCCTGGTACTGGACGACCTTCTTGGTGCCGGCCCGCTGGCAGGGCAAGGTCGTGCGCTTGCGCTTCGGGGCGGTGAACAACCTCTGCGAGGTCTGGGTCAATGGAGAGTTCGTCGGGCGCCACGAAAACGGCTACACCCCCTTCGAGTTCGAGGTGAGCCACCTCCTTCACTACGGCACCAGCAACCGCCTGGCGGTGCGGGTGGTGGACACCCTGACCGGCTTGGCAGTGAGCAAGGAAACTTGGTATTACAACTACGCCGGCGTCTGGCAGGGCGTGGAACTTCTGGCCACCGCACCTACTTACTTAGCCGACGTGTTCGTGGAGCCGAAAAATACAGGCGAGGTAACGGCGCACTTGACGGTGATGGCTTCCAGGGAGGAACAAAAGGTGCGGCTGATAGTAAGTGCTTCCCCGGTCTGGCCGGAGGCGGCTGGCGAACCGGCCGCGAGGGCGCAGCGCACACTCGCCCTCAAAGCCGGGCCACAAAGGGTGAAGGTTTCCCTGCAGGTGCCCGAACCCCTCTTGTGGTCTCCGGAAACGCCCCACCTGTATGCCCTGCGGGTGCAACTGGCTTCCCAGGAGCAGCCCCGAGGGGAGGAGGAAGTTACGGCCTACGGCTACCTCCCGCTACCCCTCTACGATGAGGTCACTGTCCGCTTCGGCTTCCGCGAGTTTACCGTCCGCGAGGGCGACTTTTACCTCAATGGCCAGCGCATCATCCTCAAGGGCACCCTCTTGCAGCCCAACTACGCCCAGACCTTCGTGTACCCAGAGTCGAAGGAGTTCGCTCGCCGGGAGGTTCAAATGCACAAGGAGGCTGGTTTCAACTGCCTGCGGTCGCACCTCAAGCCAGCCCATCCCTGGACGCTGCAGGCGGCGGACGAACTGGGCCTGCTCATCTACGAGGAACCCGCCATTGGCTGGATGAGTCTGCCCAGGGAGGAGGACGCGCAGGCCCACAACCTGAGCCGGGAGGAACTCCTCTGGGAGCGGGCAGCCAGCGAAGTACGGGAAATGATACAGCGGGACCGGAACCATCCCTGCATTGTCCTCTGGGGGATACTGCACGAGGGTGGCGGAGCCACCGGGCCCCTGCAGGAGCGGCTGGTGCAATTGGCCCGAAAACTGGACCCCACCCGGCTCATCTTGGACGAGGCAGCCCTCGGCCTCCCAAGGCACCAGTTCCAACTGCCTCACGCACCCGAGCCGGTGAAGCACTGGCATAAACACCCCTCCGGCCGCTGTCCGGTCAGCGAACGTACCTTCGAGGAGTTCCGCACTTTCGGCCGGGCAGACCAGGCGGCCTTAGTATCTCTGTACGGTTACCGGGGTCTAAGCGATTTGTCTGCGGTAGTGGCCGAATACCAACGACGCCAAGCCCACCCCCAAGCCGACGATTTTGCCGAATATCGCCGCTACCTGCACAGTGCGGAACGAGGATTCCACCGATACGGGCTGGACCAACTGTTCCCCGACCTAAGTGCCCTGTTTCGGGCCACTCAAGAGGTGCAGGCTGCAGGTGACCGGGTCCAGATGGAGGCCCTGCGCATCAACCCCCACTTAGACGGCTACTTCGTGTCCCCGTGGAACGACGCCAGTTGGGAGATGAGCGGCGGCCTGGTGGACCCCTGGCGTCGGCCCAAGTCGGCCTACAAAATGCTCCGCCAGGTAAACGCTCCCACTTACCTCGTCCTGCGGGCCAGTCCCCACAACCTCGGAGTGGGGGAGAAGGTGAACCTGCGGGCCTGGCTGGTGGAGGAAGGGACGGAGGGAACACCCCGTCAGGGAACCTTTGGGGTGCAGATAGAGGGGCCAGAGGGAAAGGTGGCCTTCGCGCAAGAGGTGCCGGTGGAACTGACCCCTCCCCTCTCCGAACTTCCCGCACAAACGCCCCTCTTGAGCGCTGAGGGCAGGTACACCGTCAGGGCGGCGGTGAAAGTGGGGGGCGAGGAAATCGCCCGAAACGAAACGGAGGTGCTGGTGTTGGCTCGCCGGCCAGGGCTGGTGGTGGAGGGCTGGCTCCGCATCGCGGCTTTGGGGCCCAGCAGGGAGGAACAGGACTGGTTGGAGGCCCAAGGAGTTCAATTAGTGCGCTACACCCCTTACGGGGAAACCACTCAGGCCATCTTCCTCTTCGACCCCCGGGCCCTGCGTCCCCGACCCCTGACGCAGTACCAGGCCCTCTTCGACACCGTAGCCGCCGGCAGCACGGCCGCGTTTCTGCGCTTGCCCTCCCCACCTCTGGTGGAACACCTCTTTCCGGTGCCCTTCACCATGCGCGGGGCGATGGGCCCTTTAGTGGGAGTGTACCACTATCGCCTGGAACATCCCCTGTTCAGGGGAACGCCGGGGCCGGGAATTTTGGGCCTGGACTGGGCGAACCTCCTGCCGAACCAAGGTCTGGTCTTTCCGCCGGCGGTTGTTTCGGAACTTGAAATTCCGGTGGGGGCCTTTTCCCCCGACCGCCAGGAGAAGGTGTTCTGGTGGGCGGCGGACCTGGCCGTGATGCCCTACGGCAAAGGGCAAATCATTCTCTCCACTCTGAACCTCCCGAACCAATTGGGCCGAGACCCGCTGGCCGACCGGGTGTTGGGCAACCTGCTGAGTTACGCGGCCCAGAGGGCGGGACAGCCGGCCGATTTCGCCCGCGAGCCGACGGAGCGGGAACGAGCCTATCATGCCCGGCTGAGGCAACTGCGGGAGAGGGGATTGTTGGCTGCACCGGCCCTGTGGACGGCCCAGGCCTCCCACCGCGAAGGGCCGGAAGAAAGAGCCTTTGACCGCCTCCCGGAAACCCGTTGGAGTACGGGCACTCCCATGCAGCCGGGGATGTGGTTCCAGGTGGACTTCGGCGACCCGGTGCGCTTCAATGAAATCATCCTGGACAGCCAGCGCTCCCCCCACGACTGGCCCCGGGGGCTGAAAGTGGAGGTATCCTTAGACGGAGAGGACTGGCAGCAGGTGGCCTTCTTCGAGGATGTCTCCTCGCACCAGCGAAACGGTGTGTTCACGGTGCAATTCGAACCGGTCACTGCCCGGTTCCTTCGCCTGACCCAAACGGGCCAGAGCGAGCGCTGGTACTGGTCCATTCACGAACTTTTGGTGAGACTGTCCGAGTAATACGGAACCAACCTCCGTTGGTTTGGGAGCAGTAGCCCAGAGTTTGAACTTTGGGCGAGGAGGTAACAACAGCTAACGAATCTTGTGCCAAACTGTAG
>DTZQ01000273.1 GCA_012961305.1 Armatimonadota bacterium
CCCGCGTGCGTCCCAACAGGTCGTAAACCCCGTGGTCGCGCACCAGCACCAAATCGGTGTGGCCCCCGGAGGCAATCAGGCACACGAAAGGAAAGGGTGGGGCCGGCGGGGTCAGGAAATTGGAGTAAAGGTGTCCCTCCAGGTGATTGACCCCTATCAGCGGCAGCCCCCGTGCCCAGGCAAGGGCCTTGGCCGTACACACTCCCACCAACAGCGAACCCACCAGCCCCGGTCCGTAGGTCACCGCTATTCCGTCCAGGTCGGTGAAGGTCACTTGCGCCTCCACCAACGCCTGAGCAATGACCGGTGCCAAGGCCTCAATGTGCTGCCGAGAAGCCAGTTCCGGCACCACACCGCCGAAGGCCCGGTGGACATCTATCTGAGAAGCGACCACGTTGGAACGGATAACTTGGCCCTCCGCCACTACTGCCGCTGCCGTTTCGTCACAAGAAGTTTCGATACCTAAAATCAACATCTTAGCCCTTGACTATATTGTACCACAAAACGCCGAGAATGGAAAGGGGTATTCCTCGCCTTAGCAGTTTTTGTTGACAATTTTGTTTCTGCCGCGTATAATCCAGATAGCGGTCAGCCATCAGCCGTCAGAGGCGTGAAATGTCATCACCTTTTAGTTTTCGTTTCAGGTTGGGCAGCAAGCCCGGGCCGAAGGCTGAACGCTCGGATTAGGATTTTACCTCGGAGTCAGAAAACATGTTCGGACATTGGTTGGCAGCCGGAGTGGGCTTGGGAGTGACGCTGTTGACTACCCCCTTGGTGCGACGGCTGGCCCTGCATTATGGCTGGGTGGACCAGCCCAATGAGCGTAAAGTGCACACCGTTCCCACGCCCCGGTTGGGTGGACTGGCCATTTATTTGGGGCTGCTCAGCGGGGTGTTAGTCGCCCATTGGAGTGGGACTTCCTATCGGCTGACCCGCCCCTACGGGGGCATTCTTTTGGGGGCCTCGCTGTTGGTCGCGGTGGGGATAGCGGACGATTTATATGACCTGTGGCCGAGCCTGAAGTTGTTGGGGCAGACTTTGGCGGCCCTGGTCGCTCTAAGTTTCGGGGTGACCATTCAGGGTTTGGCCCTGCCCTGGCGGCCGGCGGGCCAGGAATGGACGCCGCTGGGGGCCTGGGGGCCCCTGGTCACTGTGGTGTGGATGGTAGCCCTCATCAACGCGGTCAATTGGCTGGATGGGTTGGACGGCCTGGCGGCGGGCGTGGCTTTTATTTCGGCGGCAACTTTAACCACCATCGGCCTGAGCAGCGCCAAACCCGACCCAGCCGCGGCGCTGTTTACCATTGTGCTGGCCGGAACCGCGCTGGGGTTCCTACCCTACAATTTCCACCCGGCCAAAATCTTCATGGGCGACACGGGGGCCATGTTGTTGGGTTTCCTGCTGGCCGCCGTCTCGGTGACGGGGGTGATGAAGTCGGCGACTCTGGTAGCCATCGGGGTGCCCGTACTGGCCCTGGGGGTGCCCATTTTCGACACGGTACAGGCCATCCTTGGCCGCCTGCAGCGCGGCCAGCCGATTTACCGCCCTGACCGAAGCCACGTGCACCATCGCCTCTTGAGCGCGGGCTGGTCCCACCGAGGGGCAGTTCTGGTCATCTGGGCCGTCAGCGGATTATTCTGCTCCGCCGCCCTTTCGCTCATGGGTTTGGAGGTGGCCTCGGCCACCATCTCCGTTCTGGTGGGGCTGCTCCTCCTGTTACTGTGCATCCGCCGACCGACCTCCAAGGGATAAGATACAGATGCAGTATCTATCTCGACAATGTTAACTTTAACACCGCCAGGCTTAAGTTCGTTCCGGGAAAGGAAATTCGGCCTTCCCGCCCAGAGTTCAAACTCTGGGCTACCTTTACCAAACCAAC
>DTZQ01000274.1 GCA_012961305.1 Armatimonadota bacterium
CCTGGTTAGTTTGGTGCCCATTGCCCAGGAGTTGTTAGACCTGAACGAACTCTACCAGCGACGGGGTCGGCCCCGCTTCATGGTGGTGCTGGAGGAGAAATCCCTGGGCCAGGAAGCGGGCACACACATTGCGGAGACGGAACTCAATCGCCTGCTGACGGAGCAGCGTTTCCAGGTAGTGGACCTGCAGCAGACAGAGCGCATTCAGGAGACGGACCAACTCAAGCGGGCCCTGTGGGGGGACAAAGAGGCGGCCAACTGGCTGGTGACCCAATTCGGCTCGGAAATCCTGCTCATCGGCAGGGCCGACAGCCGTATCCTACAGGAGAGAGGCTTGGGAGGCTTGATTTCCGCTGGGGCCCAGATTGAAGCCCGGGTGTTCTACACCAGCACGGCGGAAATCATGACCGCCCGTACGGTGGTATTGGGCGGCCCCGACCCGGAAACCGGGCAGCCAATCCCCGGCATCCCCGCCGCTGAGAAGGAACTGGCCAGCCGTTTGGCCCTGCAAAAAGCCGCACAGGAGTTGCTTTTGGGCAAGGAGCGGTACTTCCTCGCCCAGATGATTACCTACTGGATTACGAACCCCACGGTGGTAGTGCTGAAGATAGCCCAGGTGGACTTCCTGCAGTTGGAGGACATCGTGGAACGGATTCGCCAAGAACGGCTGGTCATCAGCGTGTTGGAGCGGAGTTTCATCAATGACCTGGCCACGCTGGAAGTGCGCACCCATGAGGGAGTACGGGCCTTCGTGCGCAGAGTCGCCCGCCTGAAATTCGAGGATTTCCGCCTGAAGGTAACAGGCTTCCAGGGCATTGTGGCGGACCTGGAAGTGGTGCCCTTGCCCAAGGAGGCAGAAGGATGAAGGAGGAGAGCCATGAAAGGCGGCAAGATGCAGGCTGTGGTCAGAAAGGGCCTTTTGGTTTGGGGGATGCTGGCCCTGACGGGGGGTGTGGGGAGCAGGCACGGTTCGGGCAATAAGGAGGCGCAGGGTCACCACCCTTCCCGACAGGGGTTGGTGCGAGCAGTAGGGGGGTGGAATGGCATGAGGGTGTACCGCGTAAACCACAAAGGAGGAAACTCATGAGCGGAAGCCGAAGGTGGCTGGGGTTAGCCGTAGGGTTCGTTTTGGCCGCTACTGGCTGGGCGGGGGAGCAGGTTACTCCAGTGGTCCAGCAGGCTCCGACAATCAAAACCGCTGGTGACCAGGCAGTAGTGGAAGTGGACGGCGTGGGCGGGATCAAAGAGGGAAACGTTGCCGCGGCCCGCGACGAGGCCCTGGCGGACGCCCGGCGGAATGCAGTAGAACAGGGCATCGGGGTTTTCGTCAGTTCGGAGACCTTGGTCGAAAACTACCAACTGATTTACGACCGCATCCTCACCAAATCCAGAGAGGGAATGGTTGCCAACGTCAAAGTCCTGCAGGAGGGGCCAGACCAAAACTTCCCCGACCAGTTGTATCGGGTGCGCATTCGGGCCCTGGTTAGTTTGGTGCCCATTGCCCAGGAGTTGTTAGACCTGAACGAACTCTACCAGCGACGGGGTCGGCCCCGCTTCATGGTGGTGCTGGAGGAGAA
>DTZQ01000275.1 GCA_012961305.1 Armatimonadota bacterium
CGGCCCAAACCCACCAGGTCCGCTATCCGGGCCGCGTAGCGGCGAACGTAGGCCCGTTCGTCCTCCAAGTATGGCCGAATGAGTTCCTCCGGCGGCGGTTCGCCCAGATTGTGCAGGGCCTCGGCCAGGGTCAAATCCACCTGCCAGCGGGCGTCCTCGACCACCGGCGGAACCCCCGGCAGGCTGACCTGCAGCACCCGCTGGGTAGGCAGGTCCTCCCGCTCCCGCAGCGGGTGCAGGCATTCCAGGGCCCGTACGTCGTCCAGCCGGCCCAGAGCACGGATGGCGGTAAGGAGTACGTCCAAATCCGGCTCCGGTTCGGCTACCACCTCACACAGCACTGGCCGGGCCGCTGGGTCTCCCAGCCGGCCCAGCAGAGCCAGGGTCGGAATCCAGCGCGGCTTGGCCCGCAGGGCAACGGGGTTGTCCGTAGGTTTGAGGGAGGGGTTGTAGGGCACCGTTTCGTCTCGGCGGCGCACGGTGTCCAACAGGATGGGCAAGCCGTCCTTTTGTCCCTGCAAGGCCAAAGCCGCCGCCGCCCAGAAGCGGGCTGTGGGCGAACCGCTTTGCAGCACCTTCAGCAGCGGCGGCACTGCTTCCTCTCCGGCCTGGGCCAGATGCCACACTGCCAGGCCGGGGTCTTCTCCCTCCAGTTCCGCTGCCCATTCTTCCGGGGTCCGCGAGGGCGCCTTCGGCGGCCAGTCTTCCCGCAGGGCCCCCCGCGCGGCCAGTACTGCCTGCACCTCGCGCACGTCCAACTCTCGGGGGGTAATCCCCTGCTGTGCGGCCAGGGCCGCGGCCACTCCCGCTGCCTCTCCAATGCGCTGCATATCCCGCTGCATCCGAAAGGCCATGTGCGCATCGTGGGTAATGCTCACCGCCCGACAGGCCACCAGCAGCCCCTCGACCTCCCGCGGCAGCAGGCACCGGTAGGGCACTTCCGCTGTCAGGAACCGCCGCCAGTGGCCCAGCAGCCAAACCCAGACCAGGGCCTCGTCGCTTTCGTTTTCATAGTCAAAAGCATGGTTGTCGTAGTGGCAGCGGATGTAGGCAATGGCATCCGGGAAGCGGCGGGTGCGCACTTGGTCGTCCAAAGTCTGGCGATATTCCCCCACAATCTGCCGGCTCTGCCGCAGCCCCAACAGCGAGGCCAGGTACAGCAGCCGGTTCTCCGCAGTGTAGCCCTCCTCCCGCCAGTAATGCCCTACGCTACTAATGCGGGCCCGGGTGAGGTCGCGCACGTCCGTAGCGTCACAGTAGCCTGCATCGAAGTTCAGGAAAGCCAGTTGGCCCTTGGCGTTAATACAACCTGCTGGCTGGGAGTAAGCATGGGTGAGGCCGTCCTTTTCCCGTCCTAAGGTGAAGGGCGCTCCCGCCAGGGCAGCCACGTCCGCGTCGCCGGTGCTGTCCACCACTACGGCGGCGGGGAACTCTAACAGGCCCTCCGGGCGAGCGGCCACCACCCCGCGCACGCGGTTGCCTTCCTGCAACACCTCACAGACCATAGTGTCGAACAGCACGGTCACGTTGGCCTCATCGGCCATCTGCTGCAAGGCTACCTTTTTCGCCTCGGGATGGAACCCGAAAACCCGCTCTGGCCCGCCGAAAAGGTCAGTTAAGGCCCGCACTCGCTCGTCCAGTTCGTCCTGTAAACCGCCGGTGAGGCCGTGATAGTACATGTGAATGCCGCCGCCCGTGCCCAGGCCTCCCAGGAAAGTGTCCGCCTCCAAGAGGGTAGTTTCAACCCCCTGCTGTCCGGCAGCAATGGCGGCTAATGCCCCCGCCGTCCCTCCGCCCACCACCAGAACTTCGCTAACTGTCCCTTCTGCTGCTTCCGCTGGTGAGAGGCGAATTTCTCGCGGTTTGGGAACCTCAGGTACGGCCTCTGCCGCTGCCTGCCCCGTTTCCTCGCCCTTTTTCCACCGGGCGGCCAGGTCGGCCGGATCGAAGTCCGCACACCAGGGCCCCGCGCCGAAAAGGTTGCCCAATGGCGCCTCTCCCTCGGCTCGGGCCGCACTCAGGGGCAGGACGGTGTAGCCGGTGTGAGTGAACAGCGCATTGGCCAGGGCAGATACGTTGGCCCGCAAGTGCTCCACCACTGGCACCACCGCTTGCCGCGCCGCCACCATCAAGTCGGAGAAATCTCGCCCCCTGACCGTCACACGAGCCGCTACCTCGCCCGGCCAGAGGCTCCGCTGCAGGGACACGGGGCCATATTCCGGCACCTCAACCGCCTCCGGCAAGGGCTCCTCGGTCACCTGATTGAAAAACAGGGTGTACTGTCCCCGTATTGCCTCCGGCAGGGTAACCCGCCCTCCCGCGAAAGTCCAGAGGAGGCCCTCTTCAGTAGCCTCAACCACCGTGCGGGCGGTGACCAGGCTCAGACCGTTTTTGTGCCCTAAGATGACCCCAGCCGCCGTTCGCTCATCGTGCAGCAGGCCCACCGGCGTGCTGTAGAGCAGCACCTCTACCCCTTTCTCCCGCAGGACGCGGAGGAGGGTTATTTCCAACAGCGGCGGGTCAAGCAACCCCTCCCGCCAGCCGCCCACCCGCTCCAAAAGCGAGCGCAGGTCTTCCCAGAGGGGACTGTCCACCACTTCCAGTTCCAGGGTGAAGGCGGCTGTGGCCTCCCAGCCGGGCTGGGGACGTCGGCTGACTAACAGCGTTTCCCGTCCGGCCTCCGCCGCCGTTAGCGCCGCGGCCACCCCGGCCAAGCCCCCTCCCACCACCACCACCTCGGCCTCCGCCAGCAGGGGCCGTTCCCGACCTTCCCAACGAAACAGAGACATGGGTTTCTCTCCCTTTCCAGGCGATTAATTCAGCCCTCAATCGCTAAATCTGAGACATGAAGCCTAATGTGCTGAGCACCAAGTCTTTTCGACAAAGGGAAACCATTTCCTCCTGGGAACCTTTTCCCTTTTGCCAAACGCTTTGAGGGGCAAGGAGTCTTCACCCATGAACAGCGGAGAAACTTGCGCTGGAGCAGCCTTTCCCCTTCGGTTAGAACGGGTTCCGCCGTCCTTTAGGGAGACTGTGGCAGCGGTCGCCCAGGGGATTTTAGTTAGGTTCCCGCGCACGGTGGCTTTAGTGCTCATCGGCAGCCTGGCCGAGGGAGGTTACACGGAGGAGAGCGACGTGGATTTGGTGTGGATAGTACGCGGGCCTCTGCGCCGCCGCTGGTGGCGGGAAATGGAACTGCCCTCGGAGCGGCGAGTACAAGTCATTCCCCTGCTGCTGCGCGGTGTGGCCTGGCATTTTGCCCGCCGGACGACTTTGGCCCATTCCATTCAGCGCGGCCTGCCCATTTACGACCCGGAAGGTCGGGCGGCGGCCCTGCAAGCCCGGCCTTTGGCCCTGCCCGACCCCGAATGGATGCGCGGCTGGTTCGAGCACTGGCAGCGGTTCTACGAAATGGGAATCTGGGAGTTGCGCCGGGCGCGGCGCTGGCAGCGCAAATACGGAAACGAACATCCGGGGAGTGTCAGCGACATTCTGGCCCGGGTAGCGGTCAACTTTGCCATTCTGCTTTTGGAAACCGAGGGCATCGTACCCACCTGCAAGCGGGCCCTGGGGGAGGGATTCCAGCGGCTCACGCGGGGCGAAAAGTTACGCCAGGCGATGGAAACGGCGCTGGAAGTACATCGGCAGGAGCGGGAAATGAGATTGGAGGAAGTGGACCTCATCCTCTACCTGCTTCGCTGGCTGCACCGCCGTCTTCGTCAGGCCCTTATGCCCTGATAAAAGGCCCCCGGATTGAAATCCAGGGGCTACTCCTACCAAGTCGGTTCCAAACCGACTCAACCAACTTCAGTTGGTTTGGTAACCTTAGCCCAAAAGTTTTCCACTCTGAGCCCACTTTCTTTGCGTGAGCGTTGAGGCTCAGGCACCCTTGTACCTTTCCACCCGCAACACCTGCAACTCCAGCGGGTCGAGCCGCAGCCGCACGCGTTCGCTCCGTTCCAATTCCTGCCCGCTGACCAACTCCGTTATCCGCCCAATCTTACCTACACCCAGTTCCTCCACCCTTAACTCCACCCCCACCTCCACCGCTCGGTCGTTTTCGTTCAACACCGTGAGATAGACCGTCCCCTCCCGGGGCCCGAAACGTTCGAGGCGCACCCTTGGCTCAGAGCACACCGCTCCCGTGATAGGCTGCCACCCGGCGGCAGAGAGGGCCTTTAAAATGGGGCCGTAGGTCTCAAACAAGTCCCGATGTTGGGCATAGACCCGGTCGCAGTAGCGTCCCACGCTGGGATACAGTCCGTAGAGCAGGCAGTACTTCCAGTACTTCTCGTAGCCCTCGCGGGTGGAAAGTGGCGTGTCCCGGCCTAACAACTGGATGTAGTCCAACAGAAGCGTGGGCTTCTGGTAGGAGGCGGTGCGGTAGAAGTTGAGGTTTCTCGTGCTGAGGTGGCGAAAGCCTCCCTCAATGCCACATATGTCGGTGTAAAAGTAGTGCCAAACGTGGTCAGTACGGGGGCCCAGGTTTTGGAAGATGAGCCGCCCGGTGGGGTGGAGGATTTCGCCCAGCCGGCGCAGGAACTGCACGCCGTCGAACTTGCCATGAGCGGCCACCTGCCCGGTCTGCTCCTCGTAGGTCAGGGGCAGCCTTTCGTAGCGAAAGTGGTCGCGGCGGAAATTGAGGTAACGCCCGGACCAGGCGCTCATGCTGTCCAAGTAAACTCCGGCAATTTGAGGATACTCCTCCAGCCATTGGGACAACCGAGCGAGGTCAACTTTGGCCGGGGTGAGTCGCTCCGTGTCGGCCAAGAGGTGTGGATTGGGATTCACCGCAAAGACCACCATGTTGATGGGTTTCGCGGGCCGCACATCGGCCCCCACGTCATTGCGAATCAGGATGAAGTAGTTGCCGTTCGCATCCCGAATGCCCGCATTTTCAATCTGCTCCTTGGTGCCTCGACCGCCCCAACCTTCGTAAGTCGGTGCGTACTCAGCCAGAGCCCGCATTGCTTCGGCATAATCGGCTGGCAGGCGGGGCAGGTGCAGAATGGAACGCTGCACGGGAATGAGGTAGGGAAAGGTCAAGATGCCCAGTTTGGCAGCGACTTTGACCCCCTGCGGGCCGCCCTCCCAGTAGGCATAGTCCTGGGGATTGGGCAATTTTTCTGGCCGGAAGGCGAACAGCCACATCCCCTCCTTTTTCGCCCGCCGCCCAAAAGCCTGGGGACAGAGGGCGTAGTAGCGCCGCGCACTGTCGCGAAAGCCCCAGAACGGGTCCACGCGGTAAATCAGAAAGGCAAAGGGTGCCCGGCGGTGAAGTTCGCCTCGGGCTTCGGCGGAGAGGCCGAATTTGACGCGGACATGGAACAGCCCGCCCTCAGGCTCGTAGCCGATAACGAAGTTGCAAGGCGCGTCGGCTGGAATGGCCAAGCCGATGCCGCTGCGTTCATCAGTGAGGGCGGAAAAGGGATAGTCGCGCTGGGTGTAAGACCGTTGCCCCTCTATCCGGCGGGCAGTAGTAATGTCGTCCCACCACTTCCAACCTTCAACCCCCTGTCTCCTGCCCTCACTCTCTCCTTCCCCGCATACGGGAAGGGTTAAACAGACATCTACGGCCCGGTCCCGGCCGGAGGTGTCGGCGACCCAACCGCGCACTGCGATGGCCTGAGGCAGGACCACGTACTCGGCCCGCACGCGCAGTTGCGCCTCCGGCAGGGTGGCCTCCTGCACGGCACGGCGGGGCGAACCGGTGACCTTGCCCCCCACGAACCAAAAGGTACGCTGAACGTAGTCGCCCACGAACAGCCCCGTCAGGTGGGCTACGGTGAACCGACGGTCGCCTATCTGCAAGGCTTGGAGGGTTCCATCGGCTAAAAGGGTGAGGCGGAGTCCGTCTTCGGTGGAGAGGGTGCAAGGCTGGGGTAGAACCCTTCGCCTCGGCTGGGGCAGGGCGGGAACCGCGAAGGGAGGCAACTGGTGCAAGTAAAGGTCATCGAACCACACGGTGCCCGCGTGCCGCCGAAACAGGGCATAGACAATGGCCGTCTTGACGGGCCTTTCGGGAGTGATAAGCACCCGGGCCTCTTGCCAGTCGTGGGTGCCCGGGGCAAAGGGAGCCATGCCCGCCAGGTCAATTCGGCCAGGGCGTATCTGCTCGACATATTTGAGGTCGCACCAGATGGAATAGTGAACGTCCTTCGTCCCGGTCACGTTTTCGGCCCGGCTCCACCCACCCACCAGCAAGGGCAGCGCGCGGGTCTGATTGAGTTCGATGACCTGCCGCGCACCCCCCATAGATTCGGCAGTTTGGTTCACACAGCGCGCACTGGCCTTGCCCCTCCGGGCTACGGTTCGGTCCAACTGAAACGGGTTTCGGGGATAGGCACTCTCCCAACCCGTTGGCTCCTCGAAGCCCGGGTTTCGCAGCAAATTCGGCCCCTCAGCAACTTTCGCCCCAGGGGCGAGAAGGGGCAAGACCAAAGAAAAAGCCCACCAGCCTCCCATTTTCACTCCCTCCCGTTTAATTTATCCCTTTCCCCCTGCAGGTAGGATTGTGAACCGAATGTGGCTTATGGCCGTTGGATTTCGCCAGGTTCCGTTTGTAAGGCCTGAGTGGCTACTTCCCCCGCAATCTCCGAAATTCGGGCCCATCTCACCTGGCTGCCCCAATGCCTTGCGATGCGACGCACGGTCTCCTGAAGCCCTCGCAGACCGACCTCGCTGCCGTTCGAGTACAGCGACTGCCAATGGGTGTGGAAGACGAGGGGCACGCCGGCCTCGAACAATTCCCGTAGCCTCCCTCCCCTGCCATCGGCAGTGAGCAGGACGTCGGCCAGTTCCTCCGCTGCGCATTCCTCGTCCATACTGCGCCAAAAGGCATCAGGAGTCCCGCTGACTATGCTTACCACCGCCGCGCCTTTCCCTCGGTCCATCCAAGTAACGGCAGGGACGGGAGGAGAGCCCTGGGCCGCCACGTGGAGGAAGTAATGGGAGATGTTGCGCCCGTTAACCTTCCGTTCCGCCGCCCCAATTGCCCGGGCATAGGCACATTCATCGCCGCTGAAAGAACAAGGCTGGGTGATGCCATTGGACGGCAGTCCCACCTCCCGCAGAATGCGCATCGCCTCGGCGATGTATTCGGTGAGCCCTTCCTGGCTCTGCCTGCTCATCCACTCATGTTCAGCCTCAGGCAACAACTGCTTGGTCTCCAAATCGAGGGCCAGGGTGTGGGTCAGTATTTCGGGATGGAGGTCAAACCGGGGCATAATCCATTCGCGTACGATGCTGAGCCAACGCTCCACCTCCGCCGGGGGGAAACCCCGTAGTCCCTCAGTGAGGGGACCTAAACCAGCGGGACAGGGGAGCACGGTGAAATCACCCTTGACCCCGCTTTCCGCTGCCCATTCCGCAAAGCGCTGGCAGAAGTCAACGGGAATGGTACGCGGGTAGGGCGGTTCGGCAATCCCCCCTACCTGTCGCCGAAAATACCACAGTGGATTGATACAGGGGCAACTGTCATCCACAATCAGCGCAATGGGCAGAGGTTGCTTGGCCCAAACGGCCATCTCCAATCACCTCCCATCTCCCGAACTTCGGGCTCAACGATAAGCCTTAGGCAATAAGCCATTATTCGACCTTTGCCCGGCGATACACGGTGATTTCGGGGTTGGTCAACATGCCGAAGGGCGGGGGGGCCTCGCTCAGGTCTATGGTCCAGCGCCACAGGCGCGGTGGGTTGGAGAACTTCTGCACCACCTCGTAGCCGCTGTCAGCAGCGAACAACCGCTGATAGAAGGTGGCTTGGGGCTTCGGGTCGTAGGCCTCCAGGGGGTGCCAGTCTTCCAAGCGATAGGCTTGAGGTTTGCTTGTGTAGGCCCGGTACAGCCGGGCGGCGGGTGCGGGCACCAGGATAAACTCGCTGTCCGCCTCAAAATCGGCCTCCACCACCGTCCCCGGCACTTCAGGAATGAGCCATCGCAAGGGCAACTCCGGCCCCACGCTGACCGTTTTGCCTATGGGTACGCTGACGCTAATCCAGCGCTGGGCCTGGACAATGGTGGGAGAGGCACGGTACACATTGGCAAAAGCCAGGGTGTAGGCGAAGGAATAGGCAAACACGCCGGCGACTGCCACTCGCCAAATCCATTTTGCCCCGCGCGGACGAGCCCAGGCCCTCACGGCCAGCAGAACCCGGGCTGCACCCACCGCCAGCACGGGATAGAGCATCAGCAGGTGGTGGGGAAACTTGGCCTTGTATCCGGCCAACAGCGCCAACAGCGGTATTACCCCCCAAAGCAACAGCACATCGCCCCGCTCCCGCCGCCAGAGGGCCCAGCCCAACCAAACTATGCTCAGCAGCGCCAAGGGCCAACCCATTCCCCAGGCCAACAGCGGCCACAGGTAGGTAACGCGCCGCAGAGGGGTGAAAACATCGCTGGCAAACAGGCCGTAGTGTCCTTTCTGGTAGTGGGTAAGCGCGTACTGCACACCGCTGACGAACTTGTCCCCCGCCGGGTAAATCCAGAAAGGACAGGCTACGGTAAAGGCCAGGACCGCAAATAACAGGCCCACTCCCCCCTGCTGCAAGAGGGGTTTCACCAGAGGAGGATGGGCAAACTCTCCCTCCGAAGGTGGTTTCTTTCCTTTGCGCTCACGGGCCCTCTGTTTAGCCACCGCCATACTCAGTGCGCACAGCACTGGCAAAATCAACACTACAGCCACGAACTTGGTGGCGATGGCCAAACCCAAGAGCGCCCCCAGTCCGGCGGTGTACCGCCAGTTCCATTCCGTTCGCTCCGGGAAACAGCGCATTAGCACCCATACGGCCAACAGGGTTAAGGGAGTGTCCACCAGGGCGAAGCGCGATTCCTGGGTGGCATGGAGCATCATCCCGGCCAGGAACAGGGCTCCCAACAGGCCCACCTCCACGCCATAGGCGCGGCGGCCCAAGTGGAAGGTCAGCCACACCGTCGCCAGGGAGAGGATGACGCTCAGGAACCGCGCCCAGGTGGTCGCGTCGCCTACAGCCAGGGCTCCGCCGTGCACTGCCTCCCCCAAACGGAACCAGAGAGCCAGGACGAGGTACCAAAAGGTGCCCGGCCAGAAGTACTCTTCGGGAAAGCCCGTTCGATGTTCCAAATTGAGGGCCGTTTCTACGATGTACCGTTCCCGAAATTCAGGATGTTCAGGAAGGCCCGACAACAAGCCCAAAAACCGCGGCAGGGAGGCCAAGATTAAAATGCCTATGAACATGACCTCCTGCCAGGCAATAGACGGCTTCCGCAAAGACTCCCGCATGCCCACCGGAGTTGCTGGCCCCCGGCGGCCCTTCTTGCGCCTTTTCTTCCGTTTTTTCCGCTTGCTCACGTTCCCTCCGTTGATAAGGTAGAGTATTTTTTACCGCCAAGTGCGCAGAGAAAATCTGGATACAAGCCACACCCCGGCCACCCCGATACAGGCCACAATCCTCCCCTTCCCGCGTGCGGGCCC